>NZ_JBHVER010000115.1:6832-25168 GCF_042802195.1 Kitasatospora sp. NPDC057500
ACACGTCGATCGCGCAGCGAGACAGCACGTTCCTGAGCCGACGCGGGCCGCACCCTCCGCCCTGGCCCCACCCGGATAGGGCCGCGGGGCCGTCCGCGCACGGACGGCCCCGCTTCCGGAAGAACTGCGTGGACCCACCCGACACCGGGACGGGTCACTCGCCGGCGGTGACGGTCGGCGCGCCGGACTCGGCGCCCTCGGCCTCCATCTGCTCGGCGATCTTGAAGGCCTCCTCGATCAGGGTCTCCACGATCTTGGACTCGGGGACGGTCTTGATGACCTCGCCCTTGACGAAGATCTGGCCCTTGCCGTTGCCGGAGGCGACACCGAGGTCGGCCTCGCGGGCCTCGCCCGGGCCGTTGACGACGCAGCCCATGACGGCGACGCGCAGCGGCACGTTCATGCCCTCCAGGCCGGCCGTGACCTCCTCGGCGAGCTTGTAGACGTCGACCTGGGCACGGCCGCAGGACGGGCAGGAGACGATCTCCAGGCCGCGCTGGCGCAGGCCGAGCGACTCCAGGATCTGGTTGCCGACCTTGATCTCCTCGGCCGGCGGGGCGGAGAGCGAGACCCGGATGGTGTCGCCGATGCCCTCGGCGAGCAGCGCGCCGAAGGCGACCGCGGACTTGATGGTGCCCTGGAAGGCGGGGCCGGCCTCGGTGACGCCGAGGTGCAGCGGGTAGTCGCAGGCGGCGGCGAGCTGGCGGTAGGCGTTGATCATCACGACCGGGTCGTTGTGCTTGACCGAGATCTTGATGTCGCGGAAGTCGTGCTCCTCGAAGAGCGAGCACTCCCAGAGCGCGGACTCGACCAGCGCCTCGGGGGTCGCCCGGCCGTACTTCTCCAGCAGGCGCTTGTCGAGCGAGCCGGCGTTGACGCCGATCCGGATCGGCACGCCGGCGTCCTTGGCGGCCTTGGCGATCTCGCCGACCTTGTCGTCGAAGGCCTTGATGTTGCCCGGGTTGACGCGGACCGCGGCGCAGCCGGCGTCGATGGCCGCGAAGACGTACTTCGGCTGGAAGTGGATGTCGGCGATCACCGGGATCTGCGACTTCTTCGCGATGATCGGCAGCGCGTCCGCGTCGTCCTGGGAGGGAACCGCGACCCGCACGATCTGGCAGCCGGACGCGGTGAGCTCCGCGATCTGCTGCAGCGTGGCGTTGATGTCCGAGGTCACCGTGGTGGTCATGGACTGCACCGAGACGGGGGCGTCACCGCCGACCGGCACGTTGCCGACCATGATCTGACGGGAGACACGGCGCTTGGCGAGCGGCTTGAGCGGCAGAGACGGAATACCGAGCGAGATCGCGGTCATGTGCGCAGGGTTCCCCGGGGTTGAGGTGTGGTCGGTCCGGCCGCTGGGACGGCCGGGCCCGGGCGCGCCGACGATCGCGCGCCCGGGCTCCAACGGTACGGCACGGGAACGGGCGCCCGCGCACGCACCGGCCCGCCGGGCTAACTGATCTTGACGGGGTTCACCAGGTCGGCCACGAGCACCAGCAGGGTGAAGCCGATGAACACGCTGGCCACCACGTAGGCGAGCGGCATCAGCCGGGCCACGTCGAACGGGCCGGGGTCGGGCCGGCGGAACAGCAGGGCGAAGCGGCGGCGCACCGCTTCCCAGGTCGCGCCCGCGATGTGGCCGCCGTCCAGCGGCAGCAGCGGCAGCATGTTGAAGAGGAAGAGCGAGAGGTTGATCCCGGCGAGCAGGTTGACGAAGTAGGCGACCCGCTGGCTGCCCGGGATGTCCAGCGCGAAGACCTCGCCGCTGACCCGGGCGGCGCCGACCATGCCGATCGGCGAGTCGGCCTCGCGCGGGGTGCCGTCGACCACCGAGTGCCAGAGGCCGGGGATCTTGCCGGGCAGCGCGGCGAGCGACTTCACGCCGCTCTCCGCCATGTCGTACATCCGGTCGAGGGACTCTCCGAAGCCGAGCCGGACCACACCGCTGGCCGGGGTGAAGCCGAGGAAGCCGGCCCGCACCGTCTCGCCCTTGACCGGCACGCCGTCGGCGTCGTACTTCTGCACGTCGTTGACCGCGATCTCCGGGTTGAGGGTGAGCTGCTGCCCGCCGCGCTCGACCACCAGCTCCACCCGCTTGCCGGCCGACTTGCGGATGTCGCCCTGGAGCTGCTCGTAGCTGGTGATCCGGTCGCCGTCGAAGGAGACCACCTTGTCGCCCGGCTTCAGACCGGCCTGGAAGGCGGGTGCCGCCGGCGCGTCCGCCGGGCAGTTGTCGGTCGGTCGGCCGGCCTTGACCACGCACTCCGAGACGGTGCCGATGGTCGGCACCGACATCGGGACGCCGAAGCCCGTCATCACGGTCAGGAAGAGCCCGAAGGAGAGGATCAGGTTCATGAACGGCCCGGCGAACATGACGATCACGCGCTTCCACGGCTTGCGCGTGTAGAAGAGCCGGGTCTCGTCGCCCTCCTTGACCTCCTCGTAGGAGGCCTCCCGGGCGTCCTCGATCATGGTCCGCCAGGGCGAGGTGGAACGCTGGGTGATCCGCCCGTCGGCACCGGGCGGGAACATCCCGATCATCCGGATGTACCCGCCCAGCGGGACGGCCTTGAGGCCGTACTCGGTCTCGCCCTTCCTCCGCGACCAGATCGTCGGGCCGAAGCCGACCATGTACTGCGGCACCCGGATGCCGAACAGCTTGGCCGTGGAGAGGTGGCCGAGTTCGTGCCAGGCGATCGAGAAGAGCAGTCCCAGTACGAAGACCAGGATGCCGACCACCGTCATCACCGTTGCCACCGCTGCTCCTCCGTCATGCCGCTCCGCTCATCCTGTCGTCGTACCGGTCGTCCGGCGGTGCCGTCCGGGCGGACCCGGATCAGCCCGCGGCCAGCTCGCGGGCCCGGGCGCGCGCCCAGTCCTCCGCGTGCAGGACGTCCTCCACCGTCAGCGAAGTTCCCGCCACGGGGCTGCCGTGCTCGGCCACGACCTTCGCCACAGTGTCCACGATCCCGGTGAAGGCGAGGCGGCCCTTCAGGAAGGCCTCCACGCACTCCTCGTTGGCCGCGTTGAACACCGCCGGAGCGGTGCCGCCCAGCGTGCCGACCTCACGGGCCAGCTCGACCGCCGGGAAGGCGTCGTTGTCCAGCGGGAAGAACTCCCAGGTCGCCGCCTTGGTCCAGTCGCAGCCCGGGGCCGCGTCCGGCACCCGGTCCGGCCAGCCCAGGCCCAGCGCGATCGGCATCCGCATGTCCGGCGGGCTCGCCTGCGCCAGCGTGGAACCGTCCGTGAACTCCACCATCGAGTGGACGACCGACTGCGGATGGACCACCACCTCGATCCGGTCGAACGGCACGTCGTACAGCAGGTGCGCCTCGATCACCTCCAGGCCCTTGTTCACCAGGGTGGCCGAGTTGATCGTGACGACCGGGCCCATCACCCAGGTCGGGTGCGCCAGCGCGTCCGCCGGGGTGACGCCCGCCAGCTCGGCGCGGCCGCGGTTGCGGAACGGGCCGCCGCTCGCGGTCACCACCAGCTTGCGGACCTCGGCCCGGGTGCCGCCCGCCAGCGCCTGGAACAGCGCGGCGTGCTCGGAGTCCACCGGCACGATCTGCCCCGGCCTCGCGACCGCCTTCACCAGCGGACCGCCGACGATCAGCGACTCCTTGTTGGCCAGCACCAGCACCCGCCCGGCCCGCAGCGCCGCCAGCGTCGGACGCAGGCCGATCGAGCCGGTGATGCCGTTCAGCACCGAGTGGCACTCCATCGCCGCCAGCCCGGTCGCCGCGTCCGGACCGGCCAGCACGGCCGGCAGCGCACGGCCGTCCGCCTTCGCCGCCAGCGCCTCGCGCAGCGCCGGCTCGGCCGCCGGGTCGGCCACCGCCACGGTGTGCACTCCCAGTCGCAGCGCCTGCTCGGCGAGCAGTTCCACCCGGCCGCCGGCCGCCGACAGGGCCACCACCCGGAACCGGTCCGGGTTGCGCAGGACCACGTCGATGGCCTGGGTGCCGATCGAACCGGTGGAGCCGAGGATCACCAGCTCCCGGGGGCCGGAGGGGGTGTTCACCTCAGGGGTGAACCGCAGCTGCGGGTGGGCGAGCGAAGTCATGCTGCCCATTGTGTCCTGCCCGGCTCGCCGCCCGGCACCACGGGACCGCTCCCGGAGCGCCGGGCCGGCTCCCGGGCTACCGTCGGAGCCATGCGCACCGTCATCGCCGGCGGCCACGGGCAGATCGCCCTCCGCCTGGAACGGCTGCTCGCCGACCGCGGCGACCGCCCCGCCGGAATCATCCGCCGCCCCGAACAGGCCGACGACCTCGTCGCCGCCGGGGCCGAACCGCTGCTGCTCGACCTGGAGGCCGCCGCCCCGCCCGAACTCGCCCGGCTGCTCGACGGCGCCGACGCCGTGGTGTTCGCGGCCGGCGCCGGACCGGGCAGCGGCGCCGCCCGCAAGCTCACCGTCGACCGGGACGCCGCCGTACTGCTCGCCGACGCCGCCGAACTGGCCGGCGTCCGCCGCTACCTGATCATCTCCGCGACGGGCGCCGACGCCCGGGCCCGGTACCCCGCCGACGAGGTCTTCGAGACCTATCTGCGGGCCAAGGGCGCCGCCGACGACGCCGTCCGGGCCCGCACCGCGCTGGACTGGACGGTGCTGCGCCCCGGCCACCTCACCGACGGCCCGGGCACCGGCCTGGTCCGGCTCGCCCCGGAGGTGCCGCGCGGCTCCGTCGACCGGCAGGACGTCGCGGCCGTGCTCGCCGCCCTGCTGCGCGAGCCCGGCACCGCCGGACAGACCCTGGAACTGGTCGCCGGCAGCGCCACCGTGGCCGAGGCCGTCGCGGCCGCCGCCGGCCACGCCTGACGCCGCGTACGCGCGAGGGCCCGGCCGCACACGGCGGCCGGGCCCTCGTTCAGGTCACCCTCAGAGGTCGAGGCCGGTGAGGACCAGGACCTTCTCCACGGTGTAGTCGTCCATCGCGTAACGGACGCCCTCGCGGCCGACGCCGGAGTCCTTGACACCGCCGTACGGCATCTGGTCGGCGCGGTAGGACGGCGCGTCGCCGATGATCACACCGCCGACCTCCAGCTCCCGGTGGGCGCGGAAGGCGGTCTGCAGGTCGTGGGTGAACACGCCCGCCTGAAGGCCGAACAGCGAGTCGTTGACGGCCGCGAAGGCCTCGTCCACGCCGTCCACCTTGTGCAGCGACAGGACCGGGCCGAACACCTCGGAGGTGGCCAGGATCGCGTCGGCCGGCAGCTCGGCCAGCACGGTCGGGGCGTAGGTCGCACCCTCGCGGGTGCCGCCGGTGAGCAGCTTGGCGCCCTTGGCGACCGCGTCGTCCACCCAGGACTCGACCCGCTTGGCGGCGTTCTCGTCGACCAGCGGGCCGACGTCCGTCGCGTCGTCGTTCGGGTCGCCGGTGACCTGGGTCCGCACCTTGGCGAGGACCTTCTCCGCCAGCGCGTCGTACACCGACGCGTCGGCGATCACCCGCTGCACCGAGATGCAGGACTGGCCGCCCTGGTAGTTGGCGAACATCGCGATCCGGGAGGCCGCCCAGTCCAGGTCCGCCTCGGAGGACCAGTCGGCGAGCACCACGGCCGCCGCGTTGCCGCCCAGCTCCAGGGTGGTGTGCTTGCGCGGCACCGAGTCCATGATCTGGTAGCCGACCTTGTCCGAACCGGTGAAGGAGATCACCGGCAGACGCGGGTCCTGCACCAGGGCCGGCATCCGGTCGTTCGGCACCGGCAGGACGCTCCAGGAGCCGGCCGGCAGCTCGGTCTCGGCCAGGATCTCGCCCAGCACCATCGCCGACAGCGGGGTGGCCGGGGCCGGCTTGAGGATGATCGGCGCGCCGACCGCGATCGCCGGGGCGATCTTGTGGGCGACCAGGTTCAGCGGGAAGTTGAAGGGGGCGATGCCCAGCACCACGCCGCGCGGGAAGCGCCGCACGACCGCGAAACGGCCCGTGCCGCCCGGGTCGGTGTCCAGCCGCATGGTCTCGCCGTTGGTCCGACGGGCCTCCTCGGCCGCCCAGCGGAACACCGAGACGGCGCGGCCGACCTCACCGCGGGCCCACTTGATCGGCTTGCCGTTCTCGGCGGTGATCAGCTGGGCGATCTCCTCGGTGCGCTCGGTCAGCCGCCGGGCCACGTGGTCCAGGGCGGCGGAGCGCACGTGCGCGGGGGTCGCGGCGAACACCAGCAGCGCGGCGACGGCGGCCTCCAGGGCCTCCTCGACCTGCGCCTCGGTGGGGATGCTCACCTTGCCGACCAGGCGGCCGTCCCAGCTGTTGTGCACCTCGAAGTCGGCGTCGCCGCTCGCCCGGCGGCCGGCCAGCCAGAAATCGTACGTGGTGGTCACCGTGGTACCGGCCCTCTCCTCGTCGTCCTCACGCCCCACGGACGTGGAGCCAGAACCGAGGGTAGGGCGGGCGGCGCGCCGACCGGATTGGACACCGAGTAGCGTTCGCCCCCCACGGCCACTCCACCGCGTCCAGCGCCGCCACCCGTCCTGCCCGCTCCTCCTACTCCTCGCCGGACCGCAGCGCCAGCCAGAGCTCCATCCGGACGTCCGTGTCGTCCAGCGACCGCCCCAGCAGCTCCTCCACCCGCCGCATCCGGTACCGCAGGGTGTGCCGGTGCACCCCGAGGTCGGCCGCCGCCGCGTCCCACTGCCCGTGCCGCGACAGCCACGCCCGCAGGGAGGCCACCAGATCGCCGCGCGCCGTCCGGTCGTGCTCCCGCAGCGGCCGCAGCAGGCCCTCCGCGAAGGCCGTCACGGCGTCCTCGCCGAGCAGCGGCAGCAGCGAGCCCGCGCCGACCTCCTCGTGGTCCACCGACCGCCGCCCGCCGCGCAGCGCCACCGCCAGCGCCCGCTCGGCCTGCGCGTGCGCCGTCCCGGCGTCCTCCAGCGCGGCCGGCGCCGACACGCCCAGCGACAGGCCCTCGTGCTCCTCCACCGCCCCCAGGCAGGCCCGGTGCACCGCGCCGTTGTCCAGCGCCAGCACCATCAGCCGCGCCCCGTGCGCACCGTCCTCCCGCGCCACCAGCAGCTTCTCGCCCACCCGGGAACCGGCCTGCTCGGCCCGGTCACCCAGCTCGCCCAGCGCCTCGCCGGCGTCCGCGCCCTGGGCCGCCCCGGCCACCAGCACCCGCACGGTCCCCTCCGGCAGGCCCCCGAACAGACCCGCCGCCACCTGCCGCGCGGTCGCCACCTCACCGGCCAGCACCATCCGCAGCAGGGCCGCGCCCATCTTCTCCTCGGCCTGCCGCAGCTCCCGCGACCGCTCCAGGGTCAGCGTCAGCAGCGCCACCGCCGCGTTCAGCACGTACCGCTCGGTCGGCGTGATCCGGTCCTCGGTGCCCACCGCCAGGAAACCCCGGGCCCGCCGGTCCGCCCCCAGCGACTGGACCACCACGTAGTCCTCGTCCGCCGTGTCTATCCCCGGTGCACGGCCCTGCAGCGCGGCACTCGACGGCGCCGGCCTCCGGCGCAGCCGGTCCACCTCCGCCGCCAGCCGCCCGGCCCGGCGCGCCGCCCAGTCCGGCGCCACCACCGACAGCGCGCCCGACCCGTCGTACAGCGCCGCCCAGCCGCCGAGCCGGGCCGCCAGCCGCCGCACCACCGCCGTCGTGCCGTCCTTGCCCAGCGCGGCCCGGGTCAGCTCCTCCTGCGCCTCGAAGCTGGTCGTCACCGCCTCGTACTGCTCGGCGGCCAGCGCCGCCGACACCACCTTGCTGATCGCGATGAACGGCGTCGGCTCCGGCACCCGCAGCAGCGGCAGCCCCCGCTGCGCCGCCGCGTCCACCAGCGGCTGCGGCACCTCGGTGTGCGACAGGCCCACCCCCAGCCCGAGCCCGACCACCCCCGCATCGGCCAGCCGGTGCACGTACGCCTGCAACTGGGCGGCGGTCCGGCCCAGCTTGATCCCGGTGGTGAGCAGCAGCTCGCCACCCTCCAGGAACGGCGTGGGGTCGTCCAGCTCACTGGTGTGCACCCAGCGAACCGGCCGCTCCAAGTGGTCCGCACCGGCGAGGACCGTCAGATGGAGCGAGGTGTTGCGGACGACGGAGGCAAGTGTGGGGGGCATGGCACCTTCGAGGGAACGACCCGACCGCGCCGTTGCGGCCGGGCGAGAGAGGGCTGGGGGTCCTGAGGGGAATCCCACTTCTCATTATGGACGCCCCGGACAACCGGCACTGCCGAATCCACCTCGAAGGCGAGCTTCCTCTCCCTAATCCCTGAGGTCGACCAGCAGCGGCGGCACCTGCTCCCCCGACACCGACGTCAGCGACAGCACCGCGTGCCCGGCCGGCAGCGCGTGCGCCAGGTCCGACGGGGACCAGCGCAGCCGCTCCACCTCCCGCGTGGTCACCGACTCCGTCTGCGCGGCCGTCCCCGACAGCGCCTTGCGCCCCAGCCGCCCGGCCCGCCGCACGATCCCGCCCGAGGTGTCCGGGGCCAGCGTCACCGCCGTCTCCCGCACCAGGTGGGTGCCCCAGGCCTCCGAGAACAGCCGGCCGTCCCACGGCGCGATGCCCGGGAACGCCGCCCGACAGCCCACCGCCCCGAACAGCGGCGCCCGCAGCGCCTCCGGCAGGTCGACCAGCGTCCGCAGCAGCAGCACCACCCCGGCGTTCGCCCCGCGCAGCCGCTGCAACCCGCGCACGATCCCGGCGTCCAGGGCCGCCGAGGCGTCGTCCACCACCAGCCCCGCGAACAGCGACCGGTCCCCCCGGGCCCCCGCGGCCTGCACGAACTGGCCCACCAGCAGCCGCGACAGCATCCGCGCCGCCTCCGGGTGGCTGCGCTCCGGCAGCTTCACCCGCACCCGCAGCGGATGGTCCAGCACCCGCATCGCGAACGGCGGACGGCCCGAGCCGTCGGTCGCGAACACCCCCTCGAACGCCGGCCGGTCCAGCAGCGCCAGCCGGTCCGCCAGCAGCGCCCCCGGATCGTCCGCCCGGCCGTGCTGGCGCTCCCGGTGCTCCAGGTCCCGCTCGTACGAGCCCAGCCGCCCCGCCGCCCGCAGCCCCTTCACCAGCGACTCCAGCGCCTCCGGCTCCCCGGCCAGCAGCGCCCGCAGCTCGCGCACGCCCGGGTAGCGGCCGAAGGCGGCGTGGAACGGTCCCACCATCTGCTGCAACGTCGTCCGCGCCGTCTCGGCGCGCGCCGTCAGCTCGTCCGGCAGCAGCGCCTCCGCCAACCGGGCCGCCGCCTCGTCCGGGTCCTGCACCGCACCGTACAGGTCCAGCCCGTACCGGGACCCGGCATGGCCCGGGGCGATCACCACGTCGTACCAGTCGTCCGGCCCCAGGTCCGCCTCCGACGACCCGATCACCACCGCGCACGCCGTCCCCGCCAGCGCCTGGAGGCACAGCGCCTCCGCCACCGGGCGGGCCAGCCGCGCCGTCTTCCCCGTCCCGGCCGGGCCCACCGCGAGCAGCGAGGTGCCCAGCACCGCCGGGTCCAGCGCGAAGCCCGCCGACCGGTGGGTCAGCGGGTTCTTCGGGACGTCCTGCGCGGTACCGAGCCGCACCTGGGCCAACAGCAGGTCGTGCTGCTCCGCACGCCCCGGCAGCTCGCGCACCTCCGAGGGGTGCGCGAACGCGGCAGCGCCGCGCAGCGACACCTGCTCGACGAAGGCCGGCAGGAAGGCCCGGTCCGCCTGGGCCGACTCCCACGCCCGCTGGATCCGCACGTAGTCGACGTCCCCGACCGCCTCGGCGTCCAGCCTCCCGGCCGCGGCCGCCGCCCCGCCCTGCCGCAGCACCGCCCACGGATCCCGCTGCCGCGCCACCTCCGCCTGCTCCTCCGCGGCCGCCGGCTCCTCCTCCGTCACCGTCCGCGACAACAGCGGCACCGCATACCGCCGCCACACCTCCACCCACCGGCCCATCCGGCCGAAGACCTTGATGACCACGGCGAGCACGACGGCGTTGACCGACAACCCGACGACGGTGACCGCAGTGGTGGAGGGATGGTCCACCCACACCGTCAGGACGATCAGATGCAGAACGAGCTGTGTGCCGTAGACAAAGGCGAACCACCCCACCACCGCGTTCAGTCCCGCCCTCAAAAGCAGGGGCCAGGTGGGAACCTTCGCCGCCTCGGCGCGGTCGGGGTCGATCTGCCGGTAGCCCTGGCGGAAGACGCCCGGGGCGGCCTCCGGCCGCGGGGCGGCGGCCCAGGCGGCGAGGTCGAAGGACGCGCGGGCCGGGGGGCGCGGGTGTGGCATCGGGGTGGGCGGGGTGTAGGGGGGATGAGGGGTGGCGGTGGTCCGCTCGCTGTGGCTCCGTGCCCCGTCCAGTCCCATGTACGGCCCCGCTCCCTCGCCCGCCGGCCCGACCGCCGTCGGTGCCGCCCATACCCATGCCGCCGCCCCGGCGACACGCCCGCGCTCAATGTAGTGGAGCGCGGCCCGGCGGTCGTGGCGCCGACCGCGCTGGCCGCCCCGGACAAGTCGGACGGCCCACTGCTACCGAGTGGCGCATGCCCGCCCGGAGAGCGCCGCCGTAGCCTGCGAACTACCGAGCCGAGAAGTCTGGAGAAACCCATGAGCGCCGCAACGCCGCTCCCGCAGGAGCGCCGCCTGGTCACCGCGATCCCCGGTCCGAAGTCGCAGGAGCTGCACGCCCGCAAGCTGGGTGCGGTGGCGGCCGGCGTCGGCACCACCCTGCCGGTGTACGTGTCCCGCGCCAACGGCGGCGTGCTGGAGGACGTGGACGGCAACTCGCTGATCGACTTCGGCTCCGGCATCGCCGTGACCAACGTCGGCAACAGCGCCGAGGCCGTGGTGGCGAAGACGACCGAGCAGCTGGCCGCCTTCACCCACACCTGCTTCATGGTGACCCCGTACGAGGGCTACGTGGCCGTGGCCGAGCAGCTGAACGAGCTGACCCCGGGCGACCACGAGAAGCGCACCGCGCTGTTCAACTCCGGCTCCGAGGCCGTCGAGAACGCGGTGAAGATCGCCCGCGCCTACACCAAGCGCCAGGCCGTCGTGGTGTTCGACCACGGCTACCACGGCCGCACCAACCTCACCCTGGCGCTGACGGCGAAGAACATGCCGTACAAGCAGGGCTTCGGCCCGTTCGCCCCCGAGGTCTACCGCGTTCCGGTCGCCTACCCCTACCGCTGGCTGACCGGTGCGGAGAACTGCGCCGCCGAGGCCGCCGCCCAGGCGATCGACACCATCAACAAGCAGATCGGCGCCGAGAACGTCGCCGCGATCATCATCGAGCCGCTCCAGGGCGAGGGCGGCTTCATCGAGCCGGCCAAGGGCTTCCTGCCGGCGATCGTGGAGTTCGCGAAGGCCAACGGCATCGTCTTCGTCGCGGACGAGATCCAGACCGGCTTCTGCCGCACCGGCCAGTGGTTCGCCTGTGAGGACGAGGGCATCGTCCCGGACCTCATCACCACCGCCAAGGGCATCGCCGGCGGTCTGCCGCTGTCCGCGCTGACCGGCCGCGCCGAGATCATGGACGCCGCGCAGACCGGCGGCCTGGGCGGCACCTACGGCGGCAACCCGGTGGCCTGCGCCGCCGCGCTGGGCGCCATCGAGACCATGAAGGAGCAGGACCTCGTCGGCAAGGCGCAGCGGATCGGCGAGATCATGCTCGGCCGTCTGCGCGCCATGCAGGAGAAGTTCGACATCATCGGCGAGGTCCGCGGCCGCGGCGCGATGATCGCCGTCGAGCTGGTGAAGCCGGGCGGCAAGGAGCCGAACACCGCGGCCACCGCCGCGATCGCCAAGGCCTGCCACGCCGAGGGCCTGGTCGTGCTGACCGCCGGCACCTACGGCAACGTGCTGCGCTTCCTGCCGCCGCTGGTGATGCCGGAGCACCTGCTGAACGAGGGCCTGGACATCCTCGAGGGCGCGTTCGCCACCGTCTGATCAGGCCCGCGGCCCGTCGCCGCGCCGAAGACCCGCCGGAGGGATGTCCGGACAGCGCCGAACGGCCCGTGGGGACCTCGTCCCCACGGGCCGTTCGGTTCGAACCCGGCGTGACGCCACCGGCGCGGACGGTGAAGATGGTGTGCGGAATCGCTGAAGCTCCTCGGCGGCGAACGGACCTTGACGTAGTGTCATCACAGATGGACAGCGAGCCCCAGCCATGGGCGGATCCGTCCGCGGCACCGTCCTCCGGGGCGGCTCCGCGTGAGGGCCGCGAGGACAACCAGGCCGTCCCGTCGGGGGCGGCGCACACCGAAAGCCGATCGACCGGCCGTCCGACCCACACCCCCCGGGACGCGCGGAGCGGCGATCATCAGGGCCGCCCCGGAGCTCTCCCCCCTGCTCCGGGGCGGCTGCCTCGCGTCCTCGCCCACCCAGTGGTGCCGATGGTCCTCGGGCTGGTGCTGGTGCTGGTGTCCTGGCAGGTCGCGGTGGACGGCCCGCTACTGGAGCTGGACCGCTGGACCCGGCACGCCGCCCAGGAGATCCGGCACGGCCTGCACAGCACCCTGCTCAACCACCTCGGCAAGGCGTTCTCCGACCTGGGCGGTGGCCCGGTGGTGGTGCCGGTGCTGCTGCTCGGGGCGTCGGTGGCGGCCTGGCGGGAGTCACGGGCGGGGTTCGCGCGCTGGTGGCTGCCGATTCCGGTGGCGGTGCTGACGGCCGGGCTGATCCCGCTGCTGGTCGTTCCGGCGAAGGCGTGGTTCGCGCGCCCCGGCCCGTTCGGGCTGCCGCTGGCGGCGGACCAGTGGGGCTGGTACCCGTCCGGCCACACCGCGACCGCCACGCTCGGTTACGGGGTGGCGGCGCTGCTGCTGGCCCGGACGGCCGCCCCCCGGGCGCGGCGTCCGCTCGCCGCCGGAACGGCGCTGCTGGTGGCGGGCGTCGGGTTCGGGCTGGTGTGGAGCGACTACCACTGGCTGCTGGACGTGGTGGCCAGCTGGTGCCTGGGCGGCCTGGTCCTGTGGGCCCTCGCCCGGTGGCCGCTCACCGGCCGCCCCGGCAAGGACCCGGGAAGCACGCCTTAGCCCTCGGCCGGGGCCTCGTCGTTGCGGTGGACGTGGCCGGCCTCGCCGTTGTCGCGGTGCCACTCGACGACCAGTTCGTCACGGGCGCCGAAGCGGACCAGGTGGCGGCCGACGACGTCCTCCAGGCCGGGCAGGTTCTCGGTGGTGCCCTCGACCGCGAGCAGCAGGGCGTCGGGGACGGCGTCCAGGGTGGCGGTGCCGTGGCCGAAGACGAGGGTGCCGTGGCCCGTCTCCTCGGACCAGTCGGCCTGGATCTTGCGGCCCATGTGGGCGGCGAGCTGCTTGGCGTAGCGGGCGGAGCGGTCGGTGGCGACGCGGGCTTCGGAGCGGGGCACGGGCTCTCCAGGGTCGGGGGAGGGAACTTAGGGTGCCCTCACTCAGGCCTACGCTAACCCAGGTGCTGAGCCATGCTCAACATTTTCCGGGCGGCTCGGGACCGGCCGATACCCTGGGTCGGACACCTGCCGAGGAGAGCCGCCCATGACCACCACGCCGACCGACGACGCGGCGGGCTCCTCCCCCGTTCCGGGCCCGGCGGACGCCCCGGACACCGCCGCCGAGCTGGCCGACGCGATGACCCGGGCGATCAAGCGGATCCGCCGCCGCACCAGCGAGCGGCTTGAGCCGTACGGCATCACCCCCGGCCAGGGCCGCGCCCTGCGGGCCCTCGCGCACGCCCCCGGCTGCGAGCTCCCCGACCGCGCGATGCGGCTGAGCGACCTGGCCGACCGGCTGCACATCGCCCCCCGCTCGGCCACCACGGTGGTCGACGCCCTGGAGGAGGCCGGCCTGGTCGAGCGGGCCCCGGACCCGGCCGACCGCCGCGCGGTGCGGATCCTGTTGACCGCGGCGGGCCGGTCGGCGGTGGAGCGGATCGGCCAGGTCCGGCACGAGGTCGCCCAGGAGTACTTCGGCCCGGTCAGCCCCGCCGAGCAGGACGCGCTGCTGAGAGCGCTGCGGACCGCCGAGTCCGCGTACGCGGCGACCGACGCCACCACCGCCGCGCCGCGCCGGACAGCGTCCCCGGGCGCAGCGCGGTGACCCCGATCCCCGCCACCACCAGCACCGCGGCGACCGCGGCGAGCGGGCCGACCGGCTCGCCGAGCAGCAGCCACGCCGAGGACATCCCGAACACCGGCACCAGCAGCGAGTAGGGCGCGACGGCGGTGGCGTCGTAGCGGCGCAGCAGGTAGCTCCAGGCGACGAAGCCGAAGAGGGTGGAGACCAGCCCGACGTAGCCGATCGCGCCGACTCCGGCGAGGCCGATCCCGCGCAGCGCCCGCAGGTCGGCCTCCGGGCCCTCGACCAGGAGCGAGAGGGCGAGCAGCGGCAGCGGCGGCACGGCGCTGACCCAGACCATCCAGCGCAGCGCGTCCGGCGGGGCGGCCCTGCGGGTCAGCACGTTGGACAGGCCCCAGGCGGCCGCGGCGAGGACGACCAGGGCGAAGGCGCCGAGCGGTCCGCCGAGCCCGCGGTCGACGGCGCTCAGACCGATCCCGGCGAAGGCGACGGCCAGGCCGGTCAGCCGCTGCCCGCCGGGCCGCTCGCCCAGCAGGACGCCGGCGAACAGGGCGGTGAAGACGGCCTGCCCCTGGAGCACCAGGGAGGAGAGGCCGGCCGGCATCCCGGCGTGCATGCCGAGGAAGAGCAGGCCGAACTTGACCACCCCGAGCACCACGCCGACCGCGAGCACCCAGCGCCAGGCGACCTTGGGCGGGCCGACCAGGAAGACCGCGGGGACGGCGACCACCGCGAACCGCAGGGCGCAGAACAGCAGCGGGGGGAAGTTCTCCAGGCCGACGTGGATGAGGACGAAGTTGAGGCCCCAGACGGCGGCGACCAGTACGGCCAGGGCGATGTCACGCGGCCTCATGCCGCCGGTCGTGCCGCCGCCCTGGGCGGCCTGCGGGGATGCGCTCATGGGTCGAGGATGACCGTCGACGACCGTGTAGCACCAGCGATGAATTCTGAAGGAAACGCTTTAGCATGGCTGCATGATGGATCTGGGGCGCCTGCGGGCGCTGCACGCGGTGGCGGTGCACGGCTCGGTCGGCGGGGCGGCCGCGGCGCTCGGCTTCACGCCGTCCGCGGTCTCCCAGCAGATCGCGAAGCTGGAACGGGAGACCAGGACGGTGCTGCTGGAGCGCCAGGGCCGCGGGGTGGTGCTCACGGACGCGGCGCGCGAACTGGCCACCACCGCACAGGTGGTGCTCGGCCTGGTGGAGCGGGCCGAGGTCCGCCTGGAGGAGCAGCGCGGCCAGGCGGTCGGACGGCTGCTGGTGGCCGCCTTCGCGACCGGCGCGCGCGGGCTGATGCCGGGGGTGCTGGCCGATCTGCGCGAGCGGTGCCCGGACCTGGACGTGCGGCTGCTGGAGAGCGATCCCTACCCGGCGGCGGACCTGGTGGCGCGCGGGGAGGTCGACCTGGCGCTCGTCCAGGACTGGCCGACGGTGCCGCTGCCGGTCCAGGACGGCCTGTCCAGGATGGACCTCGGTGAGGACCCGGTGGACCTGCTGCTGCCGTCTGGCCACCCGCTGGCCGGGCTCGCGACGGTGCCGGAGGAGCGGCTGCGCGGGCAGCGGTGGACCAGTGTGCCGCCGGGCAACATCTGCCACGACTGGCTGGTCCGGACGCTGCGCGAGGCCGGTGAGGAGCCGGACGTGCGCTACCAGGTCGGCGAGTTCGAGACGCAGATCGCGCTGATCGCGGCGGGGCTGGGCGTGGGGCTGGTGCCGCGGCTGGGACGGGGTGCGCTGCCGCCGGGGGTGGTCGCCCGGCCGGTGGCGCCGGAGCCGGCTCGGCGGGTGTTCGCGCTCTGGCGCTCCCAGGCCTCGCGCCGCCCGGCGATCACCGAGGCGCTGGCCGCGATGCGGGGCCGCTGGGACGCCCTGGGCCGCTGACCGGCGCGCGCCCCCGCCCGACGCGGCGTCACCCGGCGAAGCCGATCACCAGCCACATGAAGCCCACCCCGACGAGGGTGCAGAGCAGCGTGGTCCGCGAGGGGTGCGGGCTGTGCGCCTCGGGCAGGATGTCGGAGGTCGCCAGGTAGAGCAGGAACCCGGCGAAGAACCCCAGGTAGAGGCCGAGCAGGTGCTCGGAGATGGTGAACAGCAGGGTGATCGCGGCACCGGTGACCGGTGCGAGCGCGTCCGCCGCGAGCAGGGTCAGCGCCCGCCGCCGGTTGTTCCCGTAGAGCCGGGTGAGCGTGTACGTGTTGAAGCCGTCGGCGAAGTCGTGCGCGACCACGGCGATCGCCACCACCGTCCCGACCGTCGTCCCGGCCTGGAAGGCCGCGCCGATCGCGAAGCCGTCCATCACGCTGTGGCCGACCAGGGCGAGGGCCGCGGTCAGGCCGACGCCCTGGTGCCCGTTGACGCCGGAGCGGGCACGGCCGTGGGCGTGCCCGTGGCCCTGTCCCCCGGCCTGCCCCTGCGCGGAGCGCTGGCCGTGGGTGTGCTCGGCGTACTCCGCCTCGTGGCCGCGGTGGATCGCCACCGCCCGCTCGACGATGTGGATGGCGAGGAAGCCGGCCGCGAACATCAGCAGCGCCTGCGGCACCCCGTGGACCTCCTCGGGCGCCTGGTGCAGCGCCTCCGGGAGGAGGTCGAAGGCGACCACCCCGAGCATCAGCCCGGCGGCGAAGCCGAGCACCAGGTGACGGCGGTCGCCGGTGCGCTGCGCGACCCAGCCGCCGATCAGCGTCATCAGGAACGCGCCCGCGGCGACCAGGACCGCGGTCACCGACGCCACCCCGTGACGGGCCGTCTGTTCACTCGTCTCCCCCGTGTTCCGCCGTCCCCGGGCCGGCCGGCGACCGGTGCCGGACGGCCGTGTCCCCCAGCGTCGTGCAGCCCGCGCGCCGACGCCCGCCGGACGGGCCGTCGGGGTGAGCCCTCGGACCGGCGGCGGCCGGGGCGCGACTCAGCGCCCGGCGGCGAGCGGCAGGCCCAGCTGCGTTCGCGCCAGCTCGCGCACGCCGTCCCCGTCGACCAGGTGGATGTGCCGGTGCCCGCCCGCGCCGGTCAGGTCGAGCGCCCCGTCGGTGAAGTGGCCGGTGGTCAGCCGCAGCCCGCGCTCGGCGGCCTCCTCGCGGACCGCCTCCGCCAGCGTGTGGATCTCCTCCTCCCCCACCGGTCCGTCGCCGCGCGAGGCCCAGACCACCCAGCGGCCGGGCAGCGCGCTGCCGGTCGGCCCCTCGCCGGTGGCCACCAGCCCGGCCGGGCCGCGCAGCCGCACGCTCCACTGGCCCAGCCCGCCGCGGGTGAGCAGCTCGCGGACCAGTTGGGCGAACTCGTTCGCCGACAGGTCCGGCGCGGCCGGGACGGTGGCCGCCGCCTGCGCGGCCGGCTCGACGCCCGCCCGGCCGTAGGGGTCGGGGCTGACGGCGGCGCCGAGCCCGCGCAGCCGGACCAGGGCCTCGTCCTGCTCGGCGTCCGCGTAGACGCCCTCGCCGTCGGGCTGCTCGTCGGGGTCGGCGGGCGGCAGCAGCCTGGTGCGGGCCAGCGCGTCGCGGTCCGCGTCCACACTGACCAGGCAGAGCGGCTCGGCCCCGGCGGGCTCGCGCAGCCAGCCGTTGAGCACGACCCCGGCGAGGATCTCGTCGGTGTCGACGGCGTCGGCGGCCTGCAGGGCGCGCAGGGCGAGCCGGGCGACCAGCCGCAGGTAGTCGGCGGACCGGTCGGCCGGCGGGCGCGGCACCGGAAGGCTCTCGCCGTCCGGGCCGAGCCGGTAGCCGGTCAGCGAGGGCACCACGTCGAGGGCCGGCAGGTCGAGGTCGAGCACGGCGGTGCGGGTCAGCGGCCGGTAGACGGCCCGGCAGGGCGCCGGCAGGTCCTGGGTGTGGGTCTCGGCGGCGGCGAGGGCGCGCTCCAGCAGCGACTCGACGGCGGCCGGCTCGGCCTGCCGGTAGGCGCGGCGGCACTCCTCCAGCGACTCGTTGTACTCCCGCACCGCGCGCGCCCGGGCCTCCTCGGCCTCGTGGTGGGCGCGCCGGGACTCGTCGGCGACCGGGTCCACGGCGTCGGCCTGCCGGGTGCGCCATTCGCGCAGGGCACGCTGGTGGGCGAGCCGGGCCTGGGCCAGCTCGCGCTGGTAGCCGGAGTCGAGCAGCCGGCGGGCCGGGGCCCCGTCGGGGTCGGCGGCGGGCGGCCCTTCGGGCTCGAAGTCCTCCCAGCGCGGCTCCGGGTCCTCGCCGCCCGCCGCGTCCGGCCCGTCGGCCGGGTAGGGGCGCGGTTCGTAGCGGCGCAGCTGGCTCTCGAAGTCCATGGCCGAGACGGGCAGCGCGGTGCGCCGGAGCAGGTCGGCCAGCCGCTCCTGCTCGGCCTGGACGGTGAGCGTGCGGTGGTGGGTGAGGGCGGCGGGGCGGGCGACCTTGAGGATGTGGG
>NZ_JBHVER010000116.1:0-25146 GCF_042802195.1 Kitasatospora sp. NPDC057500
CGGCATGGCCGCGCGGGGCACCTCTGTTATGTCACCTCGGAAACTCCCCACCCTTGACCCCGGCCAGGAACGAAGCCCAGGCATCAGCCGCGAACAGCAACACCGGCCCACCCGGATCCTTCGAGTCCCGCACTGGCACGGCGTCGGCCACACCGCCGGCCACCTCTACACAGTTGCTCTGCGCGCCAGAGTACGAGGACTTCCGCCATTTCAGGTCAGCGGTGGCCGAACCCTGAGGGATGCTACTCATCGCTGTGATTTCCCTTCGCGATGCGCTTGATGAGCGCGATTGACTCCTTGCGCGGCAGGGCTTCGGCCAGCGCCCGCCGGAACAGGTTGGAGTAGTTCTTCAGCTGCTGTCACCCGACCGATCAGAGGTGGCCCCGCCATGCCTGAAACCGTCTCCCCCGCCCCCATCGAGCGGACCTGCTGGCTGCCCCGGCACCGCAAGTCGCCCCGCCTCGCCCGCCAGGAGCTCCGCTCCTTCCTCCCCCCTCCCCTCCGGCGAACTCCTCCTCCCCAGCGGCGAGCTGCTGGTCAGCGAGCTCGTCACCAACGCCGTCCAGCACGCCCGAACGCCGCGCGACCGGCTGATCTTCGTCCTCTTCCGCCTCGTCCCCGACCTCACCCTCCGGATCGAGGTCCACGACGCGGACAGCGAGAAGCCCGCCCTCCGCACCGCCTCCGACTCGGACGAGGCCGGCCGAGGCCTGCTCCTCGTCCACGAGTTGGCGACCCAGTGGGGCTGCTACCCGCGCGTCGGCGGCGTCGGCAAGTTCGTCTGGTGCCACGTCTCCCCCGGCCCGGCCGCCGCGTGAGCGCCGTCCGGGCCGGGACCTCGGGCATCGCGCTGCCCGCCGCCTCGCCCGGGGCAGTCGCTGGATCGCCACCCTCTACGTCAGCGAACTCACCAGTTGGACCGCCCACCCGATCACCATCACCACCCACCAGCCCTGAGCTTCATCCAAAGAAGCGGACAAGCGCACTGGGGCCCCGCGCGGCCACAGCCACGCGGGGCACCACAAGAAGGTTCAACCGCCCGGATGCGTCGGCCATTTGAAGGCCCGAGGCATGCGCCAGGGCCAAAGGGGATCGTTATGTAGGCGTAACGTCACGCTCTGAAGTGACCACTGATGGAAGTTGCTGGAGCTTCGATACCTGACACATCCGAATGACTACGCTCAGTGGCGCCCAGGGGGTGGATTACCGCATAAAAGGGGCGAAGATCGCCAACTGGTCCGCTTGTTCGGATCGAATGTATGCGGAAGGCTTTCGGTCTGCCGGGCCGTGCCCACGCAAGGGGCTGCCCGGCCTCAATCTGTGGGCTGGGGGGTCCGCGCTGCAACGCGGAGCCCCCCTCCGCGCCCAAGGGGCGTTCTACCAGAACGCCGACGAAACCAAGAGCTACAGCTGGGGCTTCGTCCCGCTGCCGGCGAACTGCAGCGCCGTCGGCCAGATGTGGGTCTCCGGGCAGCAGACCTTCCAGACCCCGCCGGACCACCCCTGCTGAACCTGACAGGCCGAACCGAACTCGCGGAGGGCGCAGGCCGAGCCTGCGCCCTCCCCGGGCCGCTGCCCGACCGGATCCCGGAAGACCGATGATCGAAGCGATTCTCGCCTCAGCTCCCGCCCTCTACCCCGTCTTCGCCGTGCTCGGCCTGCTACTCGGAACCGTGGCTCTGTGGCAAGCCCGGCCCAGGCAGTGGCCGGCGGCCGCCGCAGTGCTCTGGGGACTGTCGCTGGCGGGAGAGGTCGCGGCAACACTGACCCCGACCACCACCGGATCGTCCGGGAAACCGACGTGTTCGATCGGCACCGGGGTGTGGGAGACGGCCACCACTCCTCAGGGGCTGATGAACATCGCCCTGTACGTGCCGCTCGCCCTCTTCGCCACACTGGTCCTACGTCGGCCACTGACCGTCCTCGCGGCGTGCGTCGTGCTATCCGCCATGACCGAGGTCTGCCAGACCCTGCTGGGAACCGGCCGATCCTGCGACGCCGCGGATCTCGTCGACAACGCATTCGGTGCGCTCATCGGCACGGCTGCCGCGGTCGTCTGGTTGTGGTTCCGCCGCCGCAAGCCGCTGATCGGACGTCGGGACAGCCTCCACGGCCTCGCCGCAGCCGGCACCGGCCTCGCAGCCGTGACGGCCGTCATCTGGCTGTACGTACCGCTCCATCACGATGCAGCGGGCTTCAACGCGCACTCCACCGCCGACGAGACCGAGATACCCCAGCACATCGCCGCCCAGCTCTTCGGCCCCGGCACTCTGCTGCAGACCACCCGCCTGACCACCATCCCCGAGAGGCCCACCGAGCCGATCCTCGACGCCACCACCGACCGCGGCCAATTCCGAATCGAGTGGCCCACCGGACGCCTTCTCAATAGCGCCTCGGCCAACAGTCAGATCGACCCGGGGCCGCTCACCCGGGACCAGGTCCTCAAGGTCGGCACCGACTTCGCGGCGACCTGGTTCTCCGACCTCACGCGGGCCGTGACTCCGACCCTGACCTCCACAGACACGGCGGGTGGCGCCTACATGATCACCTACCGCCGGTACAACACCGACAACGTCCTGATGCCCATGCGCCTGGACATCACCGTCTCCACCTCCGGCCGGGTCATGGCGTCATCCGCACGCTGGGACGCCGACCCCCAGTTGCCGCAACCCACCGTCACCGCCGACGCCGCCAAGCAACGGGCCCTCGCTGCCGTGCCGGGATCCCGCGCGGACACCACATTCCTCCTGGCGAAGCAGATCGACGGACAGTGGCGGCCCTGCTGGGTGGTCAACCTCATCAAACCCGGCGAGGCTCGGAGCTCGGGCACGGTCGAGTTCATCGACGCCGTCACCGGGCAGTCCGTGGCACACCAGGGGTGAGTGCGCCATCGACAGGCCGCTGATCGTCAGCGGCCTTGCTCCCCTCCCCGCCCAGCGTTCACGCCGGGCGGGGGCCGTTCGGATGGACTCGTGGGCTGTAGCGGCGAGATGCATCCGTATGCGATCAGTTCCCGACTACGGTCCGGCCACGACCGGTCGAAAGGGGACGCAACATGGCCACCAGGGTTCTGGATTACGAGAGTGACGCGATCGTCCAGCTCATGAGCGTCGCGGAGGAGGACTGGACCGAGCAGGAGCTCAAGGACGCCCTCCAGCGGGCGATCATGCTGGAGTTGTCGACCATCCCGCCGTACGCGACCGCGTTGTGGTCGATCACGGATCCGGACAACAGCAAGCCGGTGCGGCACACCATCCGCGAGATCGTGTTCGACGAGATGTCCCACTTCGGGCTGGTCTGCAACATGCTCACCCGCATCGGCGGCACCGTCGTCCTCACCGACCCACTCACTGTTCCGAAGTACCCCGGTCAGCTGCCCGGTGGGGTCAACCCCGGTCTTGAGGTGTTCCTCAGCGGGCTGAGCCGGGACTCCGCCGCGCTGTTCGCGGAGATCGAGAAGCCCGAGCACCCGCTGGCGTTCGCCGCGGACGGCAACACCATCGGTGCCTTCTACCAGCGGATCGCCGACGTCTTCCCCAAGTTCGCCCATCTGCTCACCGGCGGCCAGCAGGTGGACTTCCCGCTCGGGTCCGGCCACGGGGCCGGCAACGACATCGTCCCGATGACCGCCCTCGGGGACGTCCTGACCGCCATCCACGTCATCCAGGCCCAGGGCGAGGGCACCACCGCCTCCCCCGAGAACCCCTTCCCCGGCGCCCCGGGCGAGCTCGCCCACTACTACGCGTTCAAGGAGATCGCCGTCGGCAGGAAGCTCGTCCGCGACCCGCAGACGGGGAAGTTCGACTTCACCGGCGCCGAGGTGCCCCTCCCGGACACCTTCCCGGTCGGCCGGGTCCCGCAGGGCGGCTGGGCCAACTCCCCCGGCAACGAGCCCGACGCGGCCACCGCCGAACTCCTGCACACCTTCAACCAGCAGTACAGCGACATGCTGCGCGCCCTGGAAGCCGCCTGGGGCCCCGGCGAGGAGGACATCTTCCCCGCCATCGGCCTGATGGGCGCCATGCGCCGCACCGCCCAGAAGATCAACGCCATCAAGCTCCCCGCCAACCCCCACTTCACCTACGGCCCGGAGTGGCTGTTCGTCGCCTGACGCCACCGGCCCGCCGCCGGCTCAGCCCTTGACCGAGCCGGCGGTGAGCCCCTGGGCGAGGTAGCGCTGGAGGAACTGGTAGACCACGATCACCGGCAGCGAGGTGACCAGCGCCCCGGCCGCGAACAGGCCGTAGTTCTGGTCCTGCTGGCCGGAGATGATCCCGTAGAGGCCGACCGCCACCGTCTTGGACTCGTTGGAGGTCAGGAAGATGCCGGCCAGGATGACGTCGTTGAGCGCGGTGGTCAGCGAGAGGATCCCGACCACCACCAGCATCGGCGCGGCCAGCGGCAGGATGATCCGGAAGAAGATCTGCGCGTGCCCGGCCCCGTCCACCTTGGCGGCCTCGTCGATCTCCTTCGGGATGGTGTCCAGGTACCCCTTCATCAGCCAGGTGTTCACGCCCATGGCCCCGCCGAGGTAGACCAGGAGCAGCCCCCAGGGCGTGTCCAGGCCGATCGCCGGCAGCACGTCGCCGATCCCGGCGAACAGCAGGTAGAGCGAGACGACCGCGAGGAACTGCGGGAACATCTGCGCCAGCAGGACGGTGAGCAGGCCCACCCGCCGGCCCCGGAAGCGGAAGCGGGAGAACGCGTACGCCGAGCAGACCCCGAGCAGCACGTTGAGGACGGCGAAGCTGCCGCAGATCAGCGCCGTGTTGGCCAGCCAGCGGCCGAACGGGTACTGCTCGTCGGTGAACAGCGCGGTGAAGTTGGCGAACGAGGCGTGCTCGGGCACCAGCGTGGAGGACTGCAGGGTGCCGAGCGGGTTGAGCGCGGCGGAGAACACGAACAGCAGCGGGAACAGCGCGAAGCCGACGGCGAGGAGGGCGACCAGGTGCCGCCAGCCGAACCGGCGCAGCCATCGGAGGGTCGTGGTGGTGGTCATGCGTTCAGCTCCTCCAGGGCGCGGGTGCGGCGGTAGCCCACCAGGGTGATCAGGCCGACCAGCAGGAAGATGAGGATCGACAGGGCGGCGGCGAAGCCGTACTGGGCGCCCTGCCCGCCGAAGGCCACCCGGTAGGTGTAGCTGATCAGGATGTCCGTGGCGCCGGCCGTGCCGCCCGCGCCGTCGAACGGGCCTCCGCCGGTGAGCAGTTGGACGGCGTTGAAGTTGTTGAAGTTGAAGGCGAAGGAGGAGATCAGCACCGGGGAGGCGGCCACCAGCAGCAGCGGGAAGGTCACCGCCCGGAACGCCGTCCACGGACCCGCGCCGTCGATCCGCGCGGACTCGTTCAGTTCGGCGGGCATCGACTGCAGCACCCCTGTGCAGATGAGCAGCATGTTGGGGAAGCCGAGCCACAGACTGGTCAGGACGACCGCGAAGCGCGCGCTCCACACGTCGCCGAGCCAGTCGATCCGGGTGTGCAGCAGCTGGTTGAGCAGCCCGAAGTCCCGGTTGTACATGCTCTGCCAGATCAGGATGCCGATGAACGCGGGCATCGCGTACGGCAGCAGCAGGAGCGAGCGGTAGGCCCGCTGACCGCGCAGCCTGGGGTGGTGCAGGGTGAAGGCGAGGCCGAGGCCCAGCGCGAAGGAGGCGCCGGTGGAGAGCGCGGCGAAGCCGAAGGTCCAGGCGAGCACGGAGAGGAAGGGGCCGCGGACGGCCGGACTGGTGAGCACGGCGGTGAAGTTGGCGAAGCCGACGGTGCGCTGCCAGCCCGTGGGCAGGGTCCGCCCGGAGCCGTCGGTGGCGGTGAAGCGGCCGTCCTCCGCGCGGTAGACGGTGCCGCCGCGGGTGTCGGTGAGGGTGTCGGCCCGGCCGTCGTACGTCAGGGTGGGCCGGGCGGTGGTGGCCGAGGAGAGGCCCTGGCCGATCACGAAGCCGCCGTCCACCGGGACCCGCAGCTCCTTCAGCTCCTGGGCCCGGGCGTTGACCTGGCCGATGGTGAGGATCCGCAGGCCGGGTGCGGTGGTCACCCGGCCGTCGGGCGCGGTCAGCGTGCCGGCCGGGGCGGGGGCCAGGCCGCGCGCGGTGCCGGCCTCGGTCCGGCCGGTCGCCGGGTCGGTGAGCAGCAGGACGAGCGGGCCGCCGGCCGGTTCGGTGGCGACGGTGAGCGTGTAGGAGGCGCCGTCGGGGACGGGTTCCACGGAGTTGTCGACCAGGGTGCGGACGGCCTGCTCCTTGGTGAGCAGGTGCCCGTCGCCGTAGTCGGTGAAGGAGACGGCGACGATGTGGAGCACGGGGTAGACCACGAAGGCCAGGAAGAGCACGGTGGCCGGCAGCAGGTACTTGGCGGCGAGCCGGCGCGGCGAGAGGTAGACCCAGAAGGTCGCGCCGGTGCCCGCGGCGAGGGCGCCGAGGCCGGCCCAGTGGCCGTCCTGGTAGAGCTTGGGCGCGGCGAAGAGGGCGAGTGCGGTGACCCCGGACAGCAGGGCGATCTTCACCAGCTGCGCGGTCAGGGCGCCGGCCCGGCGGGGCCGGCGCCCCGGGGGCCCGGCGGCGGGGGCGGGGGCGGCCGGGCGCCTGCTGCCTTGAAGGGTGGGGGAGGTCATGGGGATGGTCCCTGGTCCGTCCGGGAGGGGCGCGGGGCGCCGGGGGTGTCAGTGGCCGGTGCCGAGGGCGGCTCGGATGGCCTCGCCGGCCTGGCGCATGGTCTCGGCCGGGTCGGCGCCGGCGATGATGCTCGCCTCGGCCTGGCCGAGCGGGCCCCAGATCGCGTTCATCGCGGGGATGGTCGGCAGCGGCTGCCCGGCCGCGCCCGCGGCCGCGAAGGCGCCGATGTCCGGGTCGTCGGCGGTGACCTTGGCGAGGGCGGAGCTCAGCGCGGGCGGCTCCGGCGAGGCCTGGTAGAGCGCCAGCTGGCCCTCCTCCGAGCCGATGGCGCGCAGCAGGAACTCCTGGGCGAGCGGCTGGTTCTTCGCCTTGGCGGAGAGGTAGAAGGCCTGCACGCCGATGAAGGGGCGGGCCGGTCCCTTGCCGGCCCAGCCGGGCACCGGGGAGATGGCGTACGGCAGGCCGGCCTGCTTGACCTGGCCGAGCGCCCACGGCCCGGCCACCAGGTACGGCGACTTGCGTCCGGTGAACAGCGAGATGGCGTTGGTGTCCACCGAGCGGTTGAACAGTCCGGTGCCCTTCTCCCCGTGCTGCTTGAACAGCTCGCCGGCCGCGATCGAGCCCGGGCCCCCGACCCCGAGGTCCGCGGTGTCCCAGCCGCCGTCCGGCCCGGCGCCGAACAGGTAGCCGCCGGCCGAGGTGAACAGCGGCTGCAGGGCGTAGGCGTTGCCCTGCTGGCCGACCGGCAGCGCCAGCGGGACTTCGGCCTTGCCGGCGCGGACGGCCTCGGCGGCGGTGCCGGCGAGGTCCTCGAAGGTGGCGGGCGCGGCCGGGGCCAGTTCGGTGTTGCGGAACAGCACCAGGGTCTCGGTCGCGTACGGCAGGCCGTACTGCTGGCCGTCCCGGGCGACGGCGGCGAGGGCGGCGGGCTGGAACAGCGCCTTCTGCTGCGCGGTCAGCGGGACGGGGGCGACCGTGCCGTTCTGCACCAGGTTGCCGAGCCAGTCGGAGGCGCCGACGACGAGGTCGGGGCCCTTGCCCGCGTTGGTGGCCGTGACGTAGGACTGCTGGGTGTTGACGGACTGCGGGGCGACGGTGACCTTGACGCCGTGCTCCTTGCCGAAGCGTTCGGCGAGCGGTTGCAGGGCGGCGGCCTGCTGGGTCTGGGCCCAGATCACCAGGTCGCCCTCGGCGGCGCCGATCGGCGGGGCGGTCATCGGCCCGTCCGCGGCGGCGGTGCCGGCGGGTGCGGGGCCGGCCGAGGGCGCGGTGCCCCCGCAGGCCGTGGCCAGCAGGGCGAGCAGGCCGAGCGCGGCGGTTCTGCGGTGGATGATCCGGTGGCGGGTGATCCGGTGGCGCATGGTCCGAGACTCCTTCGTCCGGGAGGGGTGCGGGGGTGGGTCGTCGTCGGGAGGGGCGGGTCAGATGCCGTCCGCCGGCCGGTGCCAGCGCTCGACGGTGAGGTCGAGCCGGGTGTCGCGGTCGACCCGCAGCGGGTACAGCACCCGCCGGCCGTCGGCGTCGACGGCGTCCAGGCCCCAGCCGCGCGAGACGCCGCCGTCGAATCCGGTGCCGCGCGGGACGGCGATCCGGCCGTGGAACCGGCCCGGTCCGGCCGGGGCGCAGGGCAGCGGGCCGAACATCACGGGGGCGTCGTCGGGGGTTCCGGGCGGGACGGTCACGGTGACCTCCAGGACCGGGTGGGCGGGCAGCTCCGGCAGGACGGCGACCTCGGTGCGCGCGGCCAGCCCGTGCGCCCGGACGGTGACCGCCGTGCGCCCGGCGGTGAGCGGCAGCAGCCCGCCGTGCGGCGAGACGGCCGCCACCTCGGGGTGCTCGACCCGGTAGCCGGCCTCCAGCGCGGTGTACCGGACGCCGTCGGCGCGGTCCGCGACCGGGTTGACGGCGCTCCAGGTCTCCCCGGGCGCGAGCTGGATCTCGGGCGCGACGGTGAGCGAGCGCACCGGCGAGGGCGCGCCGAACAGGTGCAGCAGCGCGTGCCGGGCGCGCGGGCGCCAGGCGTTCTCGTGGTGCGGCGCGTGCGGGTCCTCGTAGTAGAGCAGGTCGGCGCCGGAGGTGTAGCCGGCCTCGTCGACCAGTCGGCCGGCCAGTTCGCGGGCGGGCCGGGCCATGATCAGGCCCTCCCGTCCGCCGATGTCCAGCCAGATCCGGCGCGGCCCGCGCCGCCGGTAGTGCTCGTGCACCACCTTCTCGCCGAGGCCGTCCGGGTCGACGTGGGTGAGGAACGGGGAGAGGACGGCGGCCAGGCCGAAGACCTCGGGGCGGCGGAAGGCGATGTGGTAGGTGACCAGGCCGCCCATCGAGGAGCCCATCAGCGCGGTGTGCTCCGGGCCGGTCCTGGTGCGGTAGCGGGCGTCGACGAACGGCTTGACCTCGTCGGTCAGGAAGGCCTCGTAGCGGTGGCCCTTCAGCGGGGTGCCGGGCGTGCGCCAGTACTCGGCGACGTGCGAGTACTCCACGCCCCGGTCGGCGCCGGCGTTGGGCACGGCGACGGCGATCAGTTCGGGGATCAGGCCCTCGGCGTACAGCGCCTCCAGCGTCCGGTCCACCGCCCAGGTGGGCTGCTGCCCCTGGTCGAAGACCTGCCCGCCGTCGTGGAGGTAGAGCACCGGGTAGTCGGCGTCCGGCCGGTCGTCGTAGCCGGGCGGCAGGTGGACCAGCAGGTCCCGTTCGTTGCCGAGCAGTTCGGAGCGGAAACCGGGGATCCGTTCGATCCGGCCGCGGCGCACGGTGTCCGCGCTCATCGGGCCACCGACCAGACGTGCACGGCCGGGCCCTCGCAGGGCAGGTCGCGGCCGGGGACCAGCTGCGGCCCGCCGAGCAGGTGGGTGGCGTGCCACTCGCCGGCCACCGGCGGGTGGTCGGCCCGGCTGACCTGCACCAGGATCCGCTCCCGTTCGTCCTCCCGCTCGAACAGCAGGACGTCGCCCTCGGCGACCAGCCAGCGCAGCCCGCCGCCGGTCAGCGCGCTGTGGCTGCGGCGCAGCCGGACCAGGTCGCGGTAGGTGCGCCAGGTGTGCTGGTCCCAGGCGGACTCGTCCCAGGGGAACGGCTTGCGGCCCTCCTCCAGGCCCTCGCCCAGCACGCCGACCTCGTCACCGGAGAACACCATGGGGATGCCGGGCAGGGTGAACAGCAGGGCCGCGCCGAGCAGTTGGCGCTCCGGTCCGGCGAAGGTGCGGAACCTGGCGGTGTCGTGCGAGTCCAGCAGGGTCAGGTTGTGGGCGCGGCTGCGCCAGGGCAGCGCGGCGCCGAAGGCCGTCATGGTGGCGCGCAGCCGGGCGCCGTCGTAGTCGGGGATCGGGCCGGGGACGGCCCAGAAGTCCTTCTGGTCGTGCTTCTCGACGAGCCAGCTCCAGACCGGGCGGGTGAAGCCCGCGTAGCTCATGGTGCCCTGCCAGCCGTCGCCGGCCAGGGCGAGCGAGGCGTCGTGCTGGTGCTCGGCGAGCAGGACGGCGTCGGGGTTGGCGGCCCGGACGGTGGCGGCGGTGGTGGTGGCGACCAGGCGGTTGAGCTCGACGTCGCCGCGGCGGCCGGCCATCTGCGCCACGTCGACCCGCCAGCCGTCCAGGTGGAAGGGCGCGCCGAGGTACTTGGCGATCACCGAGTCGGGGCCCTCGTAGAGGCGGCGGCGCAGTTCGGCGGAGCGGTGGTCGAAGGTCGGCAGGGTGCGCACGCCGAGGAAGGTCGCGTAGTCGTCCGGGCCGCCCTCGCCGAAGAAGTAGAAGCCGGCCTCGGGGCTCTCCGGGTCGGCCTGCGCGGTGCGGAACCAGTCGTGCCGGTCGCCGGAGTGGTTGAGGGTGATGTCGCCGATCACCTTGATGCCGCGCCGGTGCGCCTCGGCGGTGAGGGCGATCAGCGCCTCGTCGCCGCCGAGCGCGGGGTCGACCCGGTCGAAGGAGACGGCGTCGTAGCGGTGGTTGGAGCGGCCCTCGAAGAACGGGGTCAGGTAGATCACCGTGGCGCCGAGCCGCTGGATGTGGTCGATCTTGCGCACCACGCCCCAGAGGTCGCCGCCGTACATCTGCTGGAGGGCCTCGGCGTCGCCGGTGCGCAGCGGGGTGTCCCAGTCGGCGGGGCGGGCCCAGGCGGCGAGCGGGGAGTCGCCGGAGCGGTGGTAGCGGTCCGGGAAGATCTGGTAGACCACCGCGTCGGCGGCCCAGGCGGGCGGGGCGGGGTGGGTGGTGAGGCGGAAGTCGGTGGCGTCGGGCAGGTCGTGGTCGTGCAGGCCGGCGGCGGTGAGCCAGCGTCCGCCGTCCGGGGTGTGCAGCCAGAACCGGTAGTTCATCTCCGGGTTGACCATCTCCAGGGCGGCCCGCCACCAGGTGGCCCCGGTGTCGTCGGTGCGGTCGGCCACGGCGGCCGTGAAGTGCGGCTCGCCATCCGGGACGGAGCGCAGGAAGACCCGCTCGACGTCCTGTCCCGCGGGCACCCGGACCAGCAGGTCGACGTGCTGCCCGAGGCGCGGGGCGAGGTCGCCGACGTAGCGCGCGGACCCGTCGTGGTGCGGCTGGTGGCGGGCGGCGAGGCGGTGGCTGCTGGCCGGGTCCATGGGGCTCCTCGGGGCGGGTGCACAGGTTAACGGATGCCGGCATTCCGCTTTCCGGGGCCGACGATGGAACCGTAACGACGATGAAACTGTTGCGCAATACGTTGCTAAGATTGTTTCATCCTGGTGTGCGACCCGCCGCGCCGGGCTTTGTAGGATGCAGGCCAGACCAGACCGGAGGACCAATTGAGCGGCCCGTCACTGCGCGACATCGCCGCCCGGGCAGGCGTCAGCGCCGCCTCGGTGAGCAGGGTGATCAACGACCGGCCGGGCGTCTCCGACGACACCAAGGTGAAGGTCGCCGAGGCCATGCGGGAGCTCGGCTGGCAGCCCGACCAGGGCTACGACCCGCACCAGGGCGCACTGATCGGCATCATCGTCCCCGAGCTCGACAACCCGGTCTTCCCGCTGCTCGCCTCCGCCGTCGAGGTGCAGCTCGCCAAGCACGGCCTCACCGCCGTGGTCGGCACCTCCACCCGCCAGGGCACCGCCGAACTCGGCTACATCGACGTCCTGCTCCGCAAGGGCGTCTCCGGCCTGGTCCTGGTCTCCGGCCGGCACGCCAACCCCGACGCCGACCACGGCTTCTACCGGCTGCTGCACGAACGCGGCATCCCGATGGTGCTGGTCAGCGGCCGGGTGGAGGGCCTCGCCGTCCCCACCGTCGCCACGGACGAAGCGCTCGGCGCCCGGATCGCCGTGGCCCACCTGCGCGAACTCGGCCACCGCCGGATCGGCCTGGCCGGCGGCCAGGGCTATCTGCGCCCCTCGCTCAACCGCCTCGACGGCTACCGGCGCGCGATGCGCGAACTGCTCGGCGAGGAGCCCCCCGCCGACTGGTACGCCGAGTCCGCCTACTCGATCGCCGGCGGTGCGGCCGCCGCCCGCCAACTGCTCGACGCCGGCGTCACCGCCGTCATCGCCGGCAGCGACCTGATGGCCCTCGGCGTGGTCCGGGCCGCCCGCGAGGCCGGCCTCGCCGTCCCCGGCGACCTCTCGGTGATCGGCTACGACGACTGCCAGCTCGCCGCCCACAGCGACCCGCCGCTCACCACCGTCCGCCAGCCGATCGACGAGATGGCCGCCGCCGTCGCCGACGCCCTCTGGCGCCGGCTGGAGGGCCACGGCGGCCGGGCCAGGGACTACCTGTTCACCCCCGTCCTGGTCGCCCGCGACTCCACCGCCCGGGCCCGCGGCTGACGGCGGCCGAGGGCCCGCAACCGGCGGAGGGCCGGTGAGCTGCTGCTCACCGGCCCTCCGTCGACAACCGCCCGACCGCTACTCGTTCGGGACGGTCGCGTAGCGCGCGGTGCCCTCGGCCATCTGCCGCAGGGCGTCCTTGCGGTCCCGCTTCGACAGCTTGTCGATGTACAGGAAGCCGTACAGGTGGTCGGTCTCGTGCTGGAGGCAGCGGGCGAAGAAGCCGGTGCCCTCGACCCGGACCGGGTTGCCGTCCTTGTCCTGGCCGGTCACCGCCGCGTAGTCCGGGCGGGGCAGCTCGGCGTAGGCGGTCGGCACCGAGAGGCAGCCCTCGTTGCCGTCGTCCAGCACCCGCTTGCGGTCCTTCGGGAACTCCTCCAGCACCGGGTTGACCACATGGCCGATGTGGCGCACGCCCTCGTCGTCCGGGCAGTCGTAGACGAAGACCTTCAGGTCCACGCCGATCTGGTTGGCGGCCAGGCCCACGCCCTCCGCCGCGTACATCGACTGGAACATGTCGTCGATCAGCGCGGACAGCTCGCCGTCGAAGGCCGTCACGTCCTTCACCTCGCGGTGCAGCACGGGGTTGCCGTAGACGGTGATCGGGCGCGCCGTGCCCTTGGAGAGGTCGGGCTCCTCGCCGACCACCTTCGGGGTCTCGTCGTGCTCGTGCTGGTCCTGCTCCGCCATGTCTTCCGCTTCCATAGGCCTACGCGTACCGCACCAGGGTACTCAGCGCGTTCAGCAGACCTCTTCGAGATCCCGGTACGCCCGGGTGCCCGGCGACGCCGCGGCCCAGCGGTCCAGCAGCACCCGCACCAGGTGCGCCGGGGCGGCGATCCCGCACTCGCGCTCGGCCAGCCAGGACATCCCGCCCACCCCGGGGCTCAGGTGGCTCAGGTGGCCGGGGTGCGCGGCGTCCCCGTCGTCGTGCGGGTCGTGGTGGGCGGTGTGCCCGTCGTCCGAGGCCATCCGGCTCTCCGAACAGGCCCGGCACAGCAGCCGCACCGAGGACGTCCAGTCCTCCGCCGCGTAGCCGGCGTCCGCGACCAGCCGCTCCAGCGCGTCCCGGTCCGCCTCGGTCGCCGCCTGCAACAGCACCACGTACGTCGGCACCGGGGACGGCGCCCACAGCTCGATCTCGTCGAACACCGGGTAGGCGACCCCGTCGGTGACCCGCTCGCCGTGCGGGGCGCCGTCGTGCAGCACCACCTCGCCCCAGCGTCTGCCGGAGGACGGCAGCGGGATCGACAGCACCTCGATCCGGGCCGGGTCCAGCCGCCGGCCCCACACCACCTCGGACTCGCCGTCCGGGGAGAGCCGCACCGGCGTCGTCCCGAGGTCCAGGCTGACCGGCCCGTCCCCCTGCGCGCCCTGGCCGCCGGGCAGCTTCAGCCCGTACGCCTGCCAGGCCCGCCGGGCCAGCGGCCAGTCCTGCAGCGCGGTCGCGGTGATGCCGAGGTTCCACCAGTCCGGGGCGCCCTGCTCGCGGTCCAGCAGCGCCACCGCCCGCAGCCCGGCCGCCCGGGCCTGCTCCCAGTCGCGGCGGAACTTGTGCAGCAGCGCCAGGTTGAACCAGGAGTCCGACAGCCACGGCTCCAGGTCGGCCGCCATCACCAGCAGGGCGCCGGCGTCCTCGTACCGGCCGTCACCGATCAACGTGAAAGCCCGGTCGGTCGTCTGCCGCCAGGTGGCGGACGGCCGGTGCCGTGCCCGGTGGAAGATCCTCACGTTCGTCCCTGCCGTCGTCGTCCGCTCAAGTCCCGTGACCGCTCCCGCGTATCACGGGCCCGGTGCTCCGGGTCGGTTTTCCACGCTACGACCGCATCCAACCACGACGGCCGCCGCGCGCGCTCCCTGCCGCCGGGGTTGCCCGGTTCCGTCCCGGCCCGTCTCCGGCCCCTCCCCCAGCCTGCCCGCCCGGCCCCGCCGCCTCAACCCCGGACGCCCCCGCGGGTCCCCGGAACCGGCCGCCGCGGCCGGGCCGCGAGCACCGGAGCGCCGTCAGCCGCGCACCCGCACCAGCGCGTCCACCACCCGGGCGTCGTACACCCGGCCCCGGCCCAGCCGCAGCGCCTCCAGCACCTCCAGCCGGCCCACCGCCTCCCCCGCCCCGCGCCCCCGGGCCGCCGTCAGCAGGTCGTCGTGGGCGTTCGCCACCCGGATGATCCGCGCCGCCAGCGGCACCCCCCGCCCGCCGCCGTCCGGACTGGGGAACGGGTCGGCCAGCCGGGCGACCTGCTCGGCCACCCGGCGCGGCACCCCGGTGCGCCGGATCACCTCGCTGCCCAGCCGGGCGATCCGCTGCTGCTCCTCGTCCGGCAGCAGCGCCGTCGCCCCGCCCGGCACCGGCTCCACCAGCGACAGCTGCCCGATGTCGTGCATCAGCGCCGCGTACTCCAGCAGGGCCAGCTCACGGGTGCCGAGCCCCAGCTCACGGCCCACCGCGCACGCCGTGTCGGCGACCCTGCGGGCGTGCCCCGGCGGGGTGTACCCGGCCACCTCGGTGGCCTTGGCGAGGCTGGCGATGGTCTGCCCGGTGGTGGCCCGCGCCGCCGCCGCCCGCCGGAACGACACCTGCGCCAGCAGCAGCGGCGCGCAGAACAGCGGCAGCGCCCACAGCCCCACCTCCCCGGCGGCCAGGCTGACCAGCATGCCGGTGGCGGCGATCGCGGTGCCGATCCCGAACAGCGAGCGCAGCTCGTCCTCCAGCCCCGCCGGGAAGCGCAGCCCGCTGCGGGCCCGCCGCAGCAGCGCCGCCAGCACCGCGTCGCACAGCACGGCCAGCGCGGCCACCGCCGTCAGGAAGGCGCCGTACGCCGGGCCGTCGGCGGAGAACCGGTCCACCACGCCGCTGTTGTAGAGCGGCTGGAACACGGCGGCCGCGAACCCCGCCCCGAGCAGCCGCCGCGCCGCGCCGTCCCGCCGGGCCCGCTCGTGCCACGGCGCCGGCCCGGGCGGCCCGGCCCCGCGCACCCGCCCCGCCCCCGCCCGCACCACGGCCGCCCGCACCGCCCCCGGCAGCAGCGCCAGCAGCAGCCCCGCACCGGTCACCGCCACCACCTGGAGCACCCCGGGCCCGGCCGGCAGCCCGCGCAGCGGCCCGAGCAGCGCGTACGCCAGCGCCCCCGCCGCCCCGATCGGCGCCTGCTCGCGGTCGCCCGGAAGAGTGATCCGCACGCACTCGCCGAGCGCGATCAGCGCGATGAACGCCAGCGCCACCCCCGGCTGGGCCGGACCGCGCACCGCCACCGCCCCGAAGGAGGCCGCCAGCAGCGCCAGCGCCGCCCCGTGCACCGCGCACACCGCACCGGCGCAAGCCCGCTGCGCATCCGCGCGCCCGGCGCCCCGCCCCCGCCGCGCGCCGTCCGGCGACAACGACACGCCCCGCCGCGTGCCCCGCCGCGTACTCACGACGCCCCGGCCGTCGGCACGCCGCCGCCACCGCCCTGCCCGGGCACCCCGCCCGGGGCCGGAGCCGCCGGGGCCGCCCGGGCCGGTTCGGGGACGCCGAGCGGGATGTCCGGCACCCCCTTGATGCAGTCCGGGGACGGCGGCAGCACCGGCTGCCAGTCGTGCACGGCCAGCGCGGCCACCAGCGCCCGCACCATCAGCGGGTCGAACTGGCTGCCCGAGCAGCGCTCCAGTTCCGCCACCGCCTCGCCGACCGGGCGCCCGCGCCGGTAGGAGCGGGTGGAGGTCATCGAGTCGAAGGCGTCGGCGACCGAGATGATCCGGGCGAACTCGGGGATCTGCTCACCGGCCAGCCCGGCGGGGTAGCCGCGGCCGTCCACCCGCTCGTGGTGGTGCAGGATCCCGGCGTGCGCCTCACCGAGGAAGGCGATCCCGCGCACCAGCTCGTAGCCGTGCACCGGGTGCACCTCGACGGCCCGGCGCTCCGCCTCGGTGAGGGGACCGTTTCTGCGCAGCAGTTCGGTGGCCACGCCGAGCTTGCCGACGTCGTGCAGGATGCCCGCGTACCGCAGGGTGCGCAGCCGCTCGGCCTCCATGCCCAGCTGATCGGCGATCAGCACCGCCGCCCGGCCGACCCGTTCGCTGTGGCCCCGGGTGTAGGCGTCCTTGATCTCCACCGCCTGCACCAGCGCCTGGACGGTCGCCTGGTGGGCGTCGCGCTCCCGGTGCCCCTGCGCGAACACCCACGCCGAGATGGACAGCGGCAGCAGCGCCAGCAGCGCCGCGAACGCGCCGTACGGGCCCTGCCACAGCACGGCGAGCATCAGCCCGCCCCCCGCGTGCACCAGCACCGGCACCCCCGGCGCCTCCGGCTCGGCGGAGGCCCCGCGCAGCAGCCCGGTCGGCCGCCGGCCCTCCGCCAGCAGCCGCATCCCGCCCACCAGGGCGCCGTTGACCAGGCAGAACGCGCCCAGCGCGGCGAACGCGGGCAGCAGCGCCGCGGGGAAGCGGGAGCCGAGCAGCAGCTGCGGCCCGGCCAGCAGGTGGAACACCGCCGAGGCCGCGAAGGCGGACAGCGCGAGCTGCGCGCCGTTCCACGCCTGCCGCCGCCGGCCGTCCACCGCCGCCCCCGCCCCGAGCACCGCCGCCGGCACGGCGACCAGCGCGGCGGCGGACGGCGGAAGCATCAGCACCCCGGCGAACAGCACCGGGAAGAACGCGTTGACCCCGGGCCGCACCGGTCGGCGGGAACGCAGCGGCGGACGGCGCAGCAGCAGCCGCCCCAGCCGCAGGCAGGGCGTCGACAGGCCCTGCGCGAGCGACTCCCAGCAGCCGTGCAGGAAGGCCAGCAGCCCGACCTTCGGCCAGTCCACCGGGGTGCCCAGCCAGTGCGCCGCGGCCGCCGGGGCGGGGAGCGGGAGCAGCGGCAGCAGGCAGCAGAGCGCCAGCACCGGCACGGCCACCAGATAGCGTGCCGCGCCCGGCGGCAGGTCCGCTTCTGCGCTGTCGGTAGCGATATCGACCTCCCCGCGTGCCGGCCGGCGCCGCCCCGGCCCGTTCGTCCCGGACCGCCCGCCGCCGCCCGGGGCACGCCGAAGCGGCGGCGGGCGAGCGGTGGTGAGCGTCCGTCAGGAGGATAGGACGCCACTCCGGCACCGGGACGCGCGATCGCGCAATGCCGCTGCTGGCACACCGCCAACTCACTCGATCGAGTGACGACGGGGCGTGAGCGGAGGGGACGCGGACACACGACGGCCCCGGAAGCATCCGCTCCGGGGCCGTCCGCGTCCGTGGTCCGCCGTGCGCCGTCCGGCGCACCCGGTGTCAGGTCCCGGCCGCCGCCTCCGCGGCCCGGCCCGGCCCGGCCGGCTCACCGGCCGGCTCGGCGTGCACCTCGATGGTCGTCTCGACCGCGACCACCACCGCCTCGCCCGACCGCTGCCCGGCCCGGATCGAGTCGATCCTGGCCAGCACCTTGCCGCGCAGGTCCGCCGGGGTGTCGTCGCAGCCGCAGGAACGCTTGATCAGCGCCTTGATCGCCTGCTCCAGTCCGTACTGCTTCAGGCACGGCGAGCACTCCTCGAAGTGCACGCGCAGCTTGACGCAGTCGCCCTCGGCCATCTCGTTGTCGAGGAATTCGTAGAGGTGGTCGAGGACCTCGCCACACTCGGTGTCGTGCGGATCGCCGCAGCTCATGAGCCCGAGCCCTTCGCTTCCTGCCCTGCCCCGCTGCCGGCCGGGACGAGCCCGCGCTCACGGGCGTAGTCCTCCAGCATGCCGCGCAACTGACGGCGGCCGCGGTGCAGCCGGGACATCACCGTACCGATGGGAGTACCCATGATGTCCGCGATCTCCTTGTACGCAAAGCCCTCTACGTCCGCGAGATAGACGGCGATGCGGAACTCCTCCGGGATGGCCTGGAGGGCGTCCTTCACGTCGCTGTCCGGGAGGTGGTCCAGGGCCTGGGTCTCCGCCGAGCGCAGACCCGTCGACATGTGCGACTCGGCCCGGGCCAGCTGCCAGTCCTCGATCTCCTCGGCGGCGGTGCGCTGCGGCTCCCGCTGCTTCTTGCGGTACGAGTTGATGAAGGTGTTGGTGAGGATCCGGTACAGCCACGCCTTGAGGTTGGTGCCCTCGCGGAACTGGTGGAACGACGCGTACGCCTTCGCGAACGCCTCCTGGAGGAGGTCCTCCGCGTCGGCCGGGTTGCGGGTCATCCGCAGCGCGGCCGAGTACATCGGATCCAGGTAGCCCAGGGCGTCGCGCTCGAAGCGCTCCCGCCGGGCCTCCTCGGTCTCCTCCGCCGACACCCGGAAGGTGTCCTCACCGATCGCCTCGGCCAGCTCCTCACCGGTGAGCGCCTCGCCCGCGGACGGACCCTCCTCCGGGCCCCGGCCCGGCTCGGCCTCGTGCTCGGTCCCGACGACCGGACCCACCTCCTCGGCATGACGGACACGGCCCACCGCGGGCCGCCCCGAAAGGGAGGATATCGGGCTGACGGGCTTCTCGCCCGCGACTAGCCAGTCCGACCAGGAAGGAGCGAACGCCGACGCGGCCTCGCGCTCTTCCGGTCGCTCGGGGCACGCGATCGAACCCATCTGCCCTGCCTTCCACCGGGACTCCAGCTGACGACCGTTGCAACCACGCGGGCCCCGCCCGCATTCCCGCTCCCCGGCGGCCCGGCTCACACCACCCGCAGCACCCAGTCCCCCACCGCCGAGACGACCAGGTCCAGCAGCTCCTGCTGCCCCGTCGCCGCCCGCTTCGCCACCTCGAAGCCGTGGTTGCCGGCCGGCAGCGCCACCAGCTCGTGCGAGGCCGGCAGCTCCGGGAACTCCGCCGGCCCGCCGAACGGGTCCGCCGCCCCCTGCACCACCAGCGTCGGCAGCCCCGAGCCGAGCAGCTCCTCGGCCCGGCTCTTCTCCGGCCTGCCCGGCGGGTGCAGCGGGAACGCCAGCGCCACCACCCCCACCGCCCCGCTCGCCGCCCCCGTCCGGCAGGCCACCCGCGCCCCGGCGCTGCGCCCGCCCACCACCAGCGGCAGGCCCGCCCCGGCCAGCCGCTCGGCCACCGGCTCCCAACCCGCGTCCAGCGTCCTCGGCGCCGGAGCCACCTTGCGCCCCGCCACCCGCCAGGGCTGCTCCACCAGCGCCACCGACACCCCCCGGGCCGGCAGCGCGGCGGCCAGCGCCGCCAGGTCCCGCGCCTCGATCCCGCCGCCGGCGCCGTGCCCCAGCGCCAGCACGGCCCGCGGCGCGCGGGCCGGGTGCAGGGTGATCCGGGCGTCCCCGGCGGGCGTGGGCACCGACTCGGCGGTCACGGGGGCGGTTCTCGCGGCGGTCACGGCTGTCGTCCTCCGACGGGGGCAGCGGTCAGAACAGGGTGGTCTCGTACTCGGGCTCGCTGTAGGGCTCGGTCAGCCCGGCGTGGTCGTTGCGGATGCTGCCGACGTCCGGCGACACCGGCGTCACCCGCAGCGCGCCCGGCGGCGGCGGTATCAGCAGCCGCCGCAGCTCCTGCGACCCGCTGTCGTCCAGCCCCGGGTCCAGCCACGCGTCGAACGACCCCGGGTCCAGGTACAGCGGCATCCGCTCGTGGATCGGCGCCAGCAGCTCCTCCGCCTCCGTCGTCACGACGGTGAACGTCACCAGCCAGCCCTCCGGGTGGTCCGAGGGCACCGCCCGGTTGCGCCAGAACTCGTACAGCCCCGCCAGCGCCAGCGGCGCACCGTCCGCCCGGGACACGAAGAACGGCTTCTTCCGCGCCCTGCCCCGCTCCGCCGGCACCGTCTGCCACTCGTAGTAGCCGTCCACCGGCAGCACGCACCGGCGCGAGGCGAACGCCTGCCGGTAGGCCGGCTTCTCGTGCACCGTGTCCGCCCGGGCGTTGATCATCTTCACCGCCGTCTCCGGCGACTTCGCCCACTGCGGCACCAGCCCCCAGCGCAGCACCCGCAGCTGGCGCACCGGCCGCGCCGCCCCCTTCGCCAGGCGCTCCAGCACCACGAAGGCGCTCTGCGTCGGCGCGACGTTCCAGCTCGGGTCCAGCGTCTCGGCCGGGTCCCACTGCCGGACACCGAACAGCTCGACGACGTCCTCGGGCCGGCTACTCGCGGCGAAGCGACCACACATACCGTCAGCTTGCCACGGTCCGGACCGCCGCCGGGCCCGCGTCCGCTCCCCAGAACCACCCGCCCCCGCCCCGCCGTCCTCCCCATGGCAGGCTGCCGCCCCAGGAGGAACGGCCGGACCGAGACGGAGGAGAAACCCATGGACGCCAGGACCCTCGACGAGCTGTGGACCGCCGTCACCGGCACCCAGCCCGCCCCGCCCGGCTGGCTCGCCCTCGCCACCGGCGCCGCCGCCCTGCTCACCGTCCTCGCCCGCCCGCTGTGGCGGATCGCCCGGAACGCCGTCACCATCGCCCACGAGGGCGGCCACGGCCTCGCCGCCCTCGCCACCGGCCGCAGGCTCGCCGGCATCCGGCTACACTCCGACACCTCCGGCCTCACCCTCTCCTACGGCCGCGCCACCGGCCCCGGCATGCTCCTCACCCTCGCCGCCGGCTACACCGCCCCCGCCCTGCTCGGCCTCGGCTGCGCCGCCCTGCTCGCCGCCGACCGCATCACCCTGCTGCTGTGGCTCGCCATCGCCCTGCTGCTCGCCCTGCTGGTGCGGATCCGCAACGCCTACGGCTTCCTCAGCGTGCTGCTCACCGGCGGCGCCTTCTTCCTCGTCTCCTGGTTCGGCTCCCCCGAGGTCCAGGCCGGCTTCGCCTACCTCGGCACCTGGTTCCTGCTGCTCGGCGCCGTCCGCCCGGTCCTCGAACTCCAGCGCCAGCGCCGCGACGGCCAGGGCCGCGGCTCCGACGCCGACCAGCTCGCCCGCCTCACCGGCGTCCCCGGCCTCGCCTGGACCGCCCTCTTCCTCATCACCGCCCTCGCCGCGCTCGCCCTCGGCGCGAACTGGCTGCTGCGCCCCCTCTGACCGCCCCGCGCGCCGCCCCGCGCCGCCCCGGGCCCCCGCACCGGAGGCGAACGGGCGCGCCCCAGCACGGCCCCTAGACTTGGGCCCATGACCGAGACCCTGTGGCCCGCCCCCGTCGCGACCACCCCCGTGGACGCCACCGTCACCATCCCCGGCTCCAAGTCGGTCACCAACCGGGCCCTGGTGCTGGCGGCACTCGCCGACGGCCCCGGCTGGGTGCGCCGCCCGCTGCGCAGCCGCGACTCCCAGCTGATGGCCGACGGCCTGCGCGCCCTCGGCGTCACCATCGAGGAGCAGGTCAACAACGACACCGGCGGCACCGGCGGCGGCGAGGCCTGGCGGGTCATCCCCGCCCCCGTGCTGCGCGGCCCCGCCTCGGTCGACGTCGGCAACGCCGGCACGGTCATGCGCTTCCTGCCCCCGCTCGCCGTCCTCGCCGACGGCCCGGTCCACTTCGACGGCGACCCGCGCAGCCACGAGCGCCCCCAGCACGGCGTGATCGACGCCCTGCGCGCGCTCGGCGCCCGGATCGAGGACGACGGCCGCGGCACCTTCCCGCTCACCGTGCACGGCACCGGCGCCCTGGACGGCGGCACCGTCGAGCTCGACGCCTCCGCCTCCTCCCAGTTCGTCTCCGCCCTGCTGCTCTCCGGCGCCCGCTACAACAACGGCGTCGAGGTCCGGCACGTCGGCGGCCCGGTCCCCTCGCTGCCGCACATCCGGATGACCGTCGACATGCTGCGGCTGGCCGGCGTCCAGGTCGACGCCCCCGAGGACGGCGGCGAGAAGGACGTCTGGCGGGTCACCCCCGGCGCCCTGCTCGGCCGCGACCTGGTCGTCGAGCCCGACCTCTCCAACGCCGCGCCCTTCTTCGCCGCCGCCCTGGTCACCGGCGGCCAGGTCACCGTCCGCGACTGGCCGAAGCACACCACCCAGCCCGGCGACCAGCTGCGCGACCTCTACACCCGGATGGGCGGCGAGTGCGCGTTCACCGACGAGGGCCTGCGCTTCACCGGCACCGGCCGGATCCACGGCATCGAGGCCGACCTGCACGACGTCGGCGAGCTCACCCCGGTGATCGCCGCGGTCGCCGCCCTCGCCGACTCCGAGTCCCACCTCTACGGCATCGCCCACCTGCGGCTGCACGAGACCGACCGGCTCGCCGCCCTCGCCAAGGAGATCAACGGCCTCGGCGGCGACGTCAGCGAGACCGAGGACGGCCTGCGGATCCGCCCCCGCAAGCTCACCGGCGGCGTCTTCCACACCTACGAGGACCACCGGCTGGCCACCGCCGCCGCGGTGGTCGGCCTCGCCGTGCCCGGCGTCCAGGTGGAGAACGTGGCCACCACCGCCAAGACGCTGCCGGACTTCCCCGCCATGTGGGACGAGCTGCTCGCCGGACCGGTGGCGGGCGGCTGAGCGGAGGACTGGGCACATGCGCCGCTACGGCAAGGACGCCGACGAGGACGACATCCGCAACCGCCCCGCCCGCCGGGGCTCCCGGCCGCGGACCCGGATCCGGCCCAAGCACGAGGACGCCGCCGAGGCGATGGTGCTCACCGTCGACCGCGGCCGGCTGACCTGCCTGGTCGACCCGGGGACGAAGCAGGAGCACGAGGTCGTCGCCATGAAGGCCCGCGAGCTGGGCCGCAAGGGCGTGGTCGTCGGTGACACCGTCTCCCTGGTCGGCGACCTCTCCGGGGACGCCGACACGCTGGCCCGGATCGTCCGGGTCGAGGAGCGCACCTCGGTGCTGCGGCGCACGGCGGACGACGACGACCCCTACGAGCGGATCGTCGTCGCCAACGCCGAGCAGCTCGCCATCGTCACCGCGCTGTCCGACCCGGAGCCCCGGCCCCGGCTGATCGACCGCTGCCTGGTCGCCGCCTACGACGCCGGCATGGAGCCGCTGCTCGTCCTCACCAAGGCCGACCTGGCCCCGGCCGAGCCGCTGCTGGAGTCCTACGCGCCGCTCGGCATCCAGTACGTCGTCACCCGCCGCGACGAGCTGGAGACCACCGGCGCCGAGGCGGTCCGCGAGCACCTGCGCGGCCTGCGCACCGTGTTCATCGGCCACTCCGGCGTCGGCAAGACCACCCTGGTCAACGCCCTCGTCCCGGAGCGGCAGCGGACCACCGGCCGGGTCAACGCCGTCACCGGCCGCGGCCGGCACACCACCGTCTCCGCGCTCGCGCTGCGGCTGCCGCCGCCGCCCGGCGCCAAGCCGGGATCCAAGAAGGCGCTGGACGCGGGCTGGGTGATCGACACCCCGGGCTTCCGCTCCTTCGGCCTGTCGCACATCGACCCGTCCCGGGTCATCCACGCCTTCCCCGACCTGGAGCCCGGCACCGAGGACTGCCCGCGCGCGTGCAGCCACGACGAGCCGGACTGCGCGCTGGACGCCTGGGTGGCCGACGGGCACGCCGACCCCGCGCGGCTCTACTCGCTGCGCCGGCTGCTGGCCAGCAAGGAGGCCCGGGAGGGGGACTGACGGCCGCCGCCCGGCGGGTTTCCGCATTCGAGGTGTCGGAGCGCCCTGTCGTGGTGATCATAGGAAAGTCGGGCCGGATCGCGGCCCGGCCGCCGACCGATCCCGCCGACCGACAGGGAGAGCACGCGATGGCATGGGCCCTGGTGATCCTGGCCGGCCTGCTGGAGACCGGCTTCGCGATCAACCTCAAGCTCAGCGAGGGCTTCACCAAGCTCTGGCCGACCATCAGCTTCTGCGTCTTCGCCCTCGGCAGCTTCGGCCTGCTGACCCTCTCCCTGAAGACGCTCCCGGTCGGCCCCGCCTACGCGGTCTGGACCGGCATCGGCGCGGCCGGCACCGCGATCTACGGCATGCTCTTCCTCGACGAGTCCAGCTCGGTGCTCAAACTCGTCTCGATCTCCCTGGTCGTCGCCGGAGTCATCGGCCTCCAGCTCAGCGGTTCCGCCCATTAGCCGCCCGCTCGCCCCCGGGGCGCTCCGACCCGGCGCCGACACTCTCCCCCGGCCCGGCGGGCAGGAGGGGCCCGTGTCGCTCCTCCCTCTCGGCACCGGCGCGCCCCTTCGGCTCGGGGCGAGGGCGTTCTCCGCGCTAGGGTTTCGACCATGGCCGACTACCACGACGACCTCCGACTCGCCCACGTCCTCGCCGACTCGGCCGACTCGGTCACCCTGGAGCGCTTCCGCGCGCTCGACCTGCGGGTCGAGACCAAGCCCGACCTGACCCCCGTCAGCGACGCCGACAAGGCCGCCGAGGAGCTGGTGCGCAGCGTCCTGCAGCGGGCCCGCCCGCGCGACGCGGTGCTCGGAGAGGAGTTCGGCCTCCAGGGCTCCGGCCCGCGCCGCTGGGTGATCGACCCGATCGACGGCACCAAGAACTACATCCGCGGCGTCCCGGTCTGGGCCACCCTGATCGCGCTGCTGGAGGACGGCCCGGACGGCGTGGAGCGCCCCGTCGTCGGCATGGTCTCCGCCCCCGCGCTGAACCGCCGCTGGTGGGCCGCCAAGGACCTCGGCGCGTTCGCCGGCCGCAGCCTCGCCAAGGCCGGCCGGATCCAGGTCTCCGGCGTCTCGCGGATCGAGGACGCCTCCTTCTCCTACTCCTCGCTCACCGGCTGGGAGGAGCGCGGGCGCCTCGACCCGTTCCTCGACCTCACCCGGGCCTGCTGGCGCACCCGCGCCTACGGCGACTTCTGGTCCTACATGATGGTCGCCGAGGGCGCGGTGGACATCGCCGCCGAGCCGGAGCTGTCGCTGTGGGACATGGCGGCGAACTGCATCATCGTCGAGGAGGCCGGCGGCCGCTTCACCGGCCTGGACGGCGTCCCGGGCCCGGGCGGCGCCGACGCCGTCGCCTCCAACGGCCTGCTCCACGAGGAGGC
>NZ_JBHVER010000117.1:0-25099 GCF_042802195.1 Kitasatospora sp. NPDC057500
CGACCGGCGGGCCCTCCGCTGTACACCGCTCGCCTCCGGAGCGGGCCGCTCAGAGCGACAGCACCGTGCGCAGGGCGCGCTCGACCGCCGCCTCCGGGTCGTCGACCGGGTGCTCGGAGCGCCAGGCGACGAAGCCGTCCGGACGCACCAGCAGGGCGCCGTCAGGGCCGATGCCGTGCCGGGCGGCGAAGTCACCGCCCGGCTCGGGCGCCAGGTCGTCGTCCGCGCCGTCACCGATCCGGTAGGCGTCCAGCGGGACGGCCAGCCGGTCGGCCGCCCGGCGGGCGGCGTCCTGCCAGGCGGTGCCCGCCGAACCGGTCAGCAGCACCATCGCCTGCTCGTACAGGTCCAGGGTGGACAGCCGCACGCCCGCGCGCAGCAGCCACTGGTGCGGCGCCCGGCTGCCCGGCTCGCCCGCCGACTCGAAGGCCTCCGGGACCACCGGGCCGGCCGGGTCGGTGCCGGCCACCGCGCCCTGCCGGTAGCGGTAGCCGAGCGCCACCGCCAGCACGCCGGCCTGCCGGCCGACGCCCGGCACCACGGCGTACCCGGGGTGGCTGTGCTCGGCCGAGCGGGCCGAGGCGCGCTCACCGGTCACCCGCGCCACCGGTCGGCGCTCCTGCCCGTAGGTCTCCAGCAAGCCGGGGCCGGCCCAGCCGCAGAGCACCGCGGAGAGCTTCCAGGCCAGGTTGTGCGCGTCCTGGATGCCGGTGTTGGAGCCGAACGCGCCGGTCGGGGACATCTCGTGCGCCGAGTCCCCGGCCAGGAACACCCGCCCCGCCGAGTAGCGGTCGGCGACCCGCTCGGCGGCGTGCCACGGGGCCTTGCCGGTCACCTCGACGTCGAGCTCGGGCAGCCCGACGGCGGCCCGGATGTGCCGGGCGCAGCGCTCGTCGGTGAACGCCTCCAGCGGTTCGCCGTGCTCCGGGTGCCAGGGCGCGTGGAACACCCACTCCTCCCGGTTGTCGACCGGCAGCAGGGCGCCGTCCGCCTCCGGGTCGGTGAGGTAGCAGGCGATGAAGTGGCGGTCGCCGACCACCTCGGCCAGCCGCTTCGCCCGGAAGGTGATGCTGACGTTGTGGAACAGCTCGCCCTTGCCGCTCTGACCGATGCCCAGCCGGGTGCGGGCCGGGCTGCGCGGGCCGTCCGCCGCGACCAGGTACTCCGCCCGGACCGTCCGCTCCTCACCGGTCTCCCGGCTGCGCAGCAGCGCGCTCACCCCGTCGGCGTCCTGCTCGAAGGAGAGCAGTTCGGTGCCGAAGCGGATCTCGGCGCCCAGCTCGCGGGCCGCGCGGCGCAGCACCGGCTCCAGGTCGTTCTGGCTGCACAGGCACCAGGAGCTGGGGCTGAACCGGGCCAGCCGCCCGCCCGGGTCGATCTCCCGGAACAGCCACTCCTGCTCCTCGCCGGTCAGCGAGGGGGCCTGGAGGATGCCGTGGTTCGGGGCCAGCACGGACGCCGCCTCGCGGATCGCCGTCTCGATCCCGGCCACCCGGTACAGCTCCATCGTCCGCACGTTGTTGCCTCGGCCGCGCGGGTGGTGCGAGGTGTCGGCGTGCTTCTCGACCAGCAGGTGCCTGACACCCAGTCGGCCCAGGAAGAGTGAGGCCGACAGCCCGACCAGCGAGCCGCCGACGATCAGGACCGGTACCCGGTCGTCCACCTTCGGATTCATCAATTGCTCCAGCCTGTACGGGAGTTCGGGGCCGAATGCGGGGCTCGGCGGGCCCCTCGGAGGGGCTCGCGGGCACGGCGGCCCGGTCCTAACCTCCCCCGCGCCGGGCGCGTTGTGCGGTCTCTTCGCCCGGATGGCCCGCATATCTCGCGCCACCCGGGAGCGCCGCGCACGATCGACCTCAGGCCTGGTGGCCGACGGCCACCGCAGCACCCCTCCCGCCGGGGGCCCGCCCGGCCCCCTCCGGCACCGGCGCCGCCGCACGCGGCCCCCGACGCGCGCGGCCCAGAAGCAGAAAGTGGATCATGACGACTCTGTCCGAACCGCCCGCCCGGCAGCACTCCTCCTCCGAGACCCGCCTGCGGGTGGTGCTGATGCTGGAGATCCAGGACGGCGCCCAGCAGCGCTTCATGGACGTGTACGAGAAGCTCCGCCACCAGGTCGCGACCGTGCCCGGCCACGTCAGCGACCAGCTCTGCCAGTCCATCAACGACCCCCGCCAGTGGCTCATCACCAGCGAGTGGGAGGACCAGGAGACCTTCCTGGAGTGGGTGGACAGCCCGGCCCACCGGGAGATGGTCAAGCCGATGCACGGCTGCGTCAGCGACACCTTCCGCTCCCTGCGCTACGCCATCCTCCGGGAGACCTCCGCCGCCGGCGCCACCGGCAGCCGCGCGCCGCTGGAGGTGCCGGCCGACCTGCCGCGCACCGCGCCCGCCGCCCAGGCCGGTCCGCCCAAGGCCGACCCGGGCCCGGACGGCGTGGTCCGGCACGCGCTCACCTTCACCGTCGAGCCCGGCAGCGAGCCCGAGGTCGCCCGGATCCTGTCCGGCTACGCCTCCCCCCGGGCGGAGGTGGACGAGCGCACCCGGCTGCGCCGCACCTCGCTGTTCATGCACGGCAACCGGGTGGTGCGCGCGGTCGAGGTGATCGGCAGCCTCGGCGACGCGCTGCGGCACGTCGCCATGCAGCCCGAGGTACGGGCCGTCGAGGAGGCGATCAACCCGTACCTGGAGGAGGCCCGCCAGCTGGGCGACCCGCAGGCCGCGCGCGCCTTCTTCGCCCGGGCCGCGCTGCCGGCCGCCAACCAGGCCGTCGCCGGCTCCCCCGCCTCCGGGCGGCTGTACCGGCACGCCGTGCTGTACCCGGTGAAGCCCGGCAAGGGGAAGGTGGTCACCGAACTGCTCTCCGAGTACGACGACCTCGCCACCGCCGACCCGACCGGCCCGGTCGCCGCGAGCACCGTCTTCCACCGCGAGAACGTCGTGGTGCGGCTGGTGGACCTGCGGCTGCCCCCGGAGGCCGACCCGGCGGCGGCGCTCGGCGTGGCCGGCGAGCGCGAGGCCACCGTGCTGGGTCGGCTGCTCGACCTCGGCCCGGAGGGCGACCTGCGGACCGACGCCGGGCTGCGCGCCTTCCTCGCCGCCCGCAGCATGAACCCGGTCACCGACCGGACGTCCCAGGACTCCTGACGACCACGGCCCCCGGTCCACCAAGCCCCGGCAAGAGAAGGAAGAAACCATGTCCACGCAGTACCCACGGATCGTGCACGTCTCCGAGGCGCCGGAGAACCGCCGGCGCGGCGGCGACCTGCGCGCCATGCTCACCCCGACCACCTGCGGCGCCACCAGCGGGTTCATGGGCCTGGCCATCGTGCAGCCCGGCGAGCGGATCGGCGAGCACTACCACCCGTACTCCGAGGAGTTCGTGTTCGTCGTCACCGGCGACCTGGAGGTGGACCTGGACGGCGAGACCCGGGTGCTCAGGCCCGAGCAGGGCCTGATGATCCCGGTCAACATGCGCCACCGGTTCCGCAACGTCGGCGGCTCGGTCGCCAAGATGGTCTTCCACCTCGGCCCGCTGGCGCCGCGCCCCGAGCTCGGCCACGTCGACACCGAGGAGACCGCCGCACCGTCGGGGAAGGCGGGGGCGGTCAACTCCGGCCCGCCGGAACACGCCAAGGTGGGCTCGTGAGCCGCCGTCGGGTCGCCGTCACCGGAATCGGCGTGGTCGCGCCCGGAGGGGTCGGGGTCCCGGCGTTCTGGGACCTCCTCACCGCCGGGCGGACGGCGACCCGGGGCATCACGCTCTTCGACCCCGCCGGGTTCCGGTCCCGGATCGCCGCCGAGTGCGACTTCGACCCGGCGGCCCACGGGCTCGGCCCGGACGACGTCCAACGGGCCGACCGCTACGTGCAGTTCGCGATGGTCGCGGCCGACGAGGCGATCGCCGACGCCGGACTCGACCTGACCGCCGAGGACCCGTGGCGGATCGCCGTCTCACTCGGCACCGCCGTCGGCGGCACCACCCGCCTGGAGCACGACTACGCCCTGGTCAGCGCCGGCGGCGCCCGCTGGGACGTCGACCACCGGCTCGCCGAGCCGCAGCTGCACCGGGCGTTCGCGCCCAGCACGCTCGCCTCGGCGGTCGCCGAGCGGACCGGCGCGCACGGCCCGGTGCAGACCGTCTCCACCGGCTGCACCTCCGGCCTGGACGCCATCGGCTACGGCTTCCAGGCGGTCGAGGACGGGCGCGCCGACATCTGCGTCGCCGGCGCCTCCGACTCGCCGATCTCGCCGATCACCGTCGCCTGCTTCGACGCCATCAAGGCCACCAGCGAACGCAACGACGACCCGGCGCACGCCTCCCGGCCGTTCGACGCCCACCGGGACGGCTTCGTACTCGGCGAGGGCGGCGCCGTCCTGGTGCTGGAGGATCTGGAGCACGCCCGCCGACGCGGTGCGCGGATCTACGGCGAGATCGGCGGGTTCTCGACCTTCGGCAACGCCTACCACATGACCGGCCTCACCCAGGAGGGGCTGGAGATGTCCCGGGCGATCGACCACGCGCTCGACCACGCCCGGGTCGACCGCACCGGCGTCGACTACGTCAACGCGCACGGCTCGGGCACCAAGCAGAACGACCGGCACGAGACGGCGGCCGTCAAACGCTCGCTCGGCGAGCACGCGTACCGGACGCCGATGAGCTCGATCAAGTCGATGGTCGGGCACTCGCTCGGCGCGATCGGCGCGATCGAGGTGGTCGCCTGCACCCTCGCGCTGGACCGCGGCGTGGTGCCGCCGACCGCCAACTACGAGACGCCCGACCCGGAGTGCGACCTCGACTACGTGCCGCGCACCGCGCGGGAGCTGCCGCTGCGCACCATCCTGTCGGTCGGCAGCGGATTCGGCGGATTCCAGTCCGCCGTCGTGCTCACGAGAACGGGGTGAGACCCATGACGTCACGTCAGCAGAACCGCCGGGCAGTGATCACCGGCATCGGCGTGGTGGCACCGAACGGCGTCGGGGCCGACACCTTCTGGAAGGCCACCCGGCAGGGCGTGAGCGTCCTCGACCGGATATCCCGCGAGGGCTGCGCGGACCTTCCCCTGCGCATCGCGGGCCAGGTGCGGGACTTCGACCCGCGGGCCGCCATCGACAACCGCTACCTGGTGCAGACCGACCGGTTCACGCACTACGCGATGGCCGCCGCCGACCTGGCGGTGGCGGACGCCGGCTTCACCGCCGACCCCGAACAGCCGTACGCGGTGGGCGTGGTGACCGCGGCCGGCTCCGGCGGCGGCGAGTTCGGCCAGGGCGAGCTCCAGCAGCTGTGGGGCAAGGGACCGCAGTTCGTCGGCCCCTACCAGTCGATCGCCTGGTTCTACGCCGCCAGCACCGGCCAGATCTCCATCCGCGGCGGCTACAAGGGCCCGTGCGCGGTGGTGGCCAGCGACGAGGCCGGCGGACTGGACGCGTTCGCGCACGCCGCCCGGGCCGTCCGGGAGGGCACCGACGCGGTGGTGGTCGGCGCCGCCGAGGCCCCGCTCGCGCCCTACTCGATGGTCTGCCAGCTCGGCTACCGCGAGCTGAGCCTCGACGAGCGCCCCGACCGGGCCTACCTGCCGTTCTCCCCCGACGCGGCCGGTTTCGCGCCCGCCGAGGGCGGCGCGATGCTGCTGCTGGAGGACGAGGAGACCGCCCGCCGGCGCGGGGCCGCCGTCCGGGCGCACATCGCCGGCCACGCCGCGACCTTCACCGGCGCCTCCCGCTGGCCGGAGTCCCGGGAGGGCCTGGCCGCGGCGATCCGGATCGCCCTGGAGCGGGCCAGGATCTCCGCCGAGGAGGTCGACGTGGTCTTCGCCGACGCCCTCGGCGTCCCGGCCGCCGACCGGGCCGAGGCGCTGGCGCTGGCCGACGCGCTCGGCCCCTACGCCGAGCGGGTCCCGGTCACCGCCCCCAAGTCCGGTACCGGGCGGGCCTACTGCGGCGCCCCCGCGCTGGACACCGCCGCCGCCGTGCTCGCCATGGAGGACGGCGTGCTGCCACCCACGCCCAACGTCACCGAGGTCGGGCACGACCTCGCCCTGGTGACCGGCCGCGCCCGGCCGGCCGAACTGCGCACCGCGCTGGTGCTCAGCCGCGGGCTGATGGGCTCCAACTCGGCGCTGGTGCTCCGGCGCGGCGAGCCGTCCTGAACCCGTCCCGACCACCTGCTCGACCCGCTCCTCCCCCGCTCCTCCCCCGCTCCACCCACTCACCACCCACTCGCTCGCAACGAAGGGACACCCCCGTGAGCAACACCCTCAGCTATCCCGAACTCGCGGCGCTCATCCAGGCCCGGGCCGGCGTCGCGATCGCCCCGGACGACCTGGAGCGCCCCGGCGCCGCCTTCGACGAGTTCGGTGTGGACTCCCTCGGCCTGCTCGGCGTGGTCGGCGAGCTGGAGAACCGGCACGGCGTGAAGGTCACCAACGGCGCGGAGTCGGCCAAGACGCCGGCCGAGTTCCTGGAGCTGGTCAACTCCGCAGTCACCGCGAAGGCCGGTGCCTGAGATGCCCGGACACACGGACAACGAGATCGTCATCGCCGCCCCGCTCGACCTGGTCTGGGAGATCACCAACGACCTGGAGAACTGGCCGCAGCTGTTCAGCGAGTACGCCTCCGTCGAGGTGCTGGAGCGCGAGGGCGACCGGGTGCGGTTCCGCCTCACCATGCACCCGGACGACGACGGGAAGGTCTGGAGCTGGGTCTCCGAGCGCACCACCGACCGCTCCGAACTCGCCGTCCGGGCCCGGCGCGTCGAACCCGGCCCGTTCGAGTTCATGGACATCCGCTGGGAGTACGCCGAGGTGCCGGCCGGCACCCGGATGCGCTGGGTGCAGGACTTCGCCATGAAGCCCACCGCACCCGTCGACGACGACGGCATGGTCAACCACATCAACCGCAACTCCCGGATCCAGATGCAGCTGATCCGCGAGAAGGTCGAGAAGAAGGCGGCGGAGCTCTGACCATGGCATCCCCCGTGACCAACCCCGGGAGCGTGCCCGGGACGGCGCAGACCCACCGCGCCCTGATCGTCGCCCGGATGAAGCCCGAGGCGGCCGCCGGCATCGCCGAGGTGTTCGCCGACTCCGACAACCGCGGCGAACTCCCGCACCTGATCGGGGTGACGGGGCGGAGCCTGTTCCAGTTCGGCGACGTCTACCTGCACCTGATCGAGGCCGACCGCCCGCCGGGCCCGGCCGTCGCCCAGGTCGTCGGCCACCCCGAGTTCCGGGCGATCAGCGACGCGCTCACCGCGTACGTCCAGGCCTACGACCCGGCCACCTGGCGGGGGCCGAAGGACGCGATGGCCCGCGAGTTCTACCGCTGGGACCGCCACCGCTGAGCGCGCGGCGGCAGCGGTCGAGCGGACACCCCGAGGGCCCTCCGGTCCCGGGGTGTCCGCTCGCGCTCACTGCGCGGGGGCGGTCGCGGCCGTCATCGCGGCGAGCACGGCGCGCCAGTCCTCGCCGGGCTCCGGGCGCAGCGCCCCGGCCAGCGCGTCGGCCCGGTAGCGCCAGGGGCGCAGCAGTTCGGGGTCGGCGTCCGGGCCGTCCCCGACCGGGCTCGACGAGCCGAGCAGCCGGACCAGTTCGGCGGTGAGGTCGGCCCAGGAGACATGGCCGCTGACGGCGTTGACGACCCGGCCGGGGGCGCGGGCGGCGCTCTCGGCGACGGCCCGGGCGAGCGCCGCGGAGTGCACCCAACCGACGCCCGACCAGCCGGAGTCGCGGGGCGGCAGGAGGATCGGACGGCCGGCCAGCGCGGCCTGGTAGAGCGCGCCGGTGGCGCCCCAGCGCAGTTGGTCGCGCAGCCGCCGGTGCGGGCCCCAGACGATCGGCGAGCGGACCACCGAGACCGGGCCGCGGGCCTGCGCGGCGGCGTCCAGGAGGATGCGCTCGCAGTCGAGCTTGGCCCGCCCGTACGGGCTGAGCGGTCCGGCCGGGGGCGCGCCCTCGGGGACCTCGCCCGGGGCGGGGCGGCCGTAGGCGTCGACGCTGCTGACGAGGACGAACCCGCCGGTGCCGCGCCAGCCCTCGACCAGGGCGCGCATCGCGGCGAGGTCGACGGCGTGCTCGGTGAAGGTGCAGGCGGCGTGGACGACGGTGTCCGCGCCCTCGACGGCGCGGCGCAGGCTGTCCGGGTCGGCGAGGTCGCCCTCGGCCACCTCGACGCCGGCGCCGGCCACCAGGTGGGCCGACTCGGGGCGGGCCAGGGCCCGCACGGGGCGGCCCTGGGCGAGGAGTTCCTGGAGGATCGCCGCGCCGACCCCGCCGGTGGCACCGGTGAGCAGCACGGTCCCGGCGGCGGCGGGGCGGGTGCCGGCGCGGCCGGGGGCGACGCGGCGGTGGGCGGCGCGGTCGGCGAGCAGGGCGGCCAGGGCGCGCGGGGTGCGCTGTTCGAGGACGTCCAGGCCGGTCAGCGGCAGGCCGAGGCCCGTGCGCAGGCGTTCGGCCAGCCGCACCGCCACCAGGGAGTGGCCGCCGAGCCGGAAGAAGTCGCCGTCCGCCGACGGGCGGGCGCCGAGCAGGTCCGCGAACGCGTCCAGGACCTCGGGGAGGTGGGCCCGGACGGACGGGCGGCCGGGGAGGCGCGCCGGGTCGAGGGTGCCGTCGGGGCGGCGCGGGATGCGGTCCAGCAGGGTGACGGCGAGCGGCAGGTGCTCGGGCGCCGTGAGCCGGCGGCGCAGGGCGGCGCGCAGTTCGGCGCCGCTGGGCGCGACCGGGCCGCGGACGGTCGCGAAGGCGAGCGCCGGACCGTGCTCGGCGTGGTGGAGGGCGGCGTCGGTGACCCTGGGGTCGGCGAGCAGGGCGGTGACGGCGGGGTGGTCGGCGCCGGCCGGGGTCAGGCGCTCGCCGGGGAGCGCGGAGAGCGGGCGGTCCGCGTCGGCGGCGACCGCGGTGAGCAGGTCGCTGAAGGCGGTGTGCAGCCGGCGGGCGGTGGGTTCGTCCAGGGCCGCCGGGTCGTGTTGCAGCAGGCAGCGCGGCCGGGGGCCGTCCTCCACCAGCAGGGTGAGGCCGAACTTGGCGAGCCCGAGGTCGACGTCGACGGCCCGCGCTGTGAGGCCGGGCAGGGCCAGCGGCTCGGGCGGGCGGACCAGGTCGCAGCTCGCGGCGAGCAGCGGGGTGCCGTCCGCGCCGCGGGCGGCGGGGCCGAGGTGTTCGACGACCAGGTCGAAGGGCACGTCGTGGTGCTCCTGGGCGTCGAGCAGGGCGGTGCGGACGGTGGCGAGGACCTCGGTGAAGGCCGGGTCGCCGCCGGGTCCCGGCAGGGTGGCGCGGACGGGCAGGGTGTTGACCTGGAGGCCGATCAGCCGGCGCAGTTCGGGCCGGGCGCGGTGGCCGGCCGCGCAGCCGAGGACCAGGTCGGATGCGCCGCCGGCGGTGCGCAGGGCGGCGAAGGCGGCGGCCAGGACGACGGTGAACAAGGTGGCGCCGTGCCGGGCACCGAGCCGGCGCAGGCCGTCGAGGGTCCCGGTGGTCAGCGGGGCGGTGTGCAGGACGGCGCGGCGCTCGGGGGTGCCGGGCGGGACGGCGCGCAGCAGGGGCAGCGGGCGGGCGCCGGCGAGGCGGGCGGCGCGGGCGGCGGCCGCGGCGGCGAGCCGGTCGTCGCGGGCTCGCTCCCGGCGGGCGTGGTCGGCGTACTGGAGTTCCGGGTCGGGCAGGCCGGAGGGGCGGCCCTCGGCGGCGGCGGCGTAGAGCGCGGCGAGTTCGGCGGCGAGGACGGGCAGCGAGCCGCCGTCCACGGCGATGTGGTGGAGGGTGAGCAGCAGGGTGTGGTCGTCGGGGGCGTGCCGCAGGAGCAGGGCGCGCAGGGCGGGGCCGGTGGCGAGGTCGAAGGGGCGGGCGGCCTCGGTGTGCAGCAGGGCGGTGGCGGCCTCCGGTGTGGCGTCGCGGACGGGCAGCGGGACGGGGGTGGCGGGGGCGGCCTCCTGGTGGGGGCGGTCCTCGCGCTGCCCGTAGCGGGTGCGCAGGATGTGGTGGCGGGTGGTGAGGGTGGTCAGGGCGGTGGCGAGGGCGTCGGAGTCCAGCGGGCCGCGCAGCCGGGTGGCGAGGGGGACGTGGTAGCGGGGGCCGCCCTGGCCGAGGCGGTCCATCAGCCACATCCGGTGCTGGGCGTGGGAGAGCGGGGCCGGGCCGGGGGCAGCGGGGGCGGGTGCGCCGGGGGCGGGTGCGGCTGAGGCGGCGGCCGAGGTGCGGCGGCGGGCGCGGCGGAGCAGGTCGGTCTGGGTCGGGTGTTCGGCGGGGGCGGTCATCGGGTGGGCTCCTCGGCTCCGGGGTCGGCGGCTTCGGCTGCTTCTGCTTCTGCTTCTGCTTCTGCTTCCAGCAGGGCGCGTTCGACGAGATCGGCCTGGCCGGCGACGGTCGGGTGGCCGAGGAAGTCGCCGAGCGGCAGCTCGACGCCGAGGTCCTCGCGCAGGTCGTCGACCACCCACATGGCGAGCAGCGAGTGCCCGCCCTCGGCGAAGAAGTCGGCGTCCGGGGCGGTCACCTCGTGCTCCAGGGCGCGCGACCAGGCGGCGGCGACCACCTGCTGGATCGGCGTCAGCGCGGCGGGCGCGGGCGGGGTCCCGGGGCCGGCGGCTGCAGCGGCTTCGTCGGCGGCCAGCGCGCGCCGGTCGACCTTGCCGCTGGTGGTGAGCGGCAGGGCGTCGAGCAGCGTCCAGGCGGTGGGCACCAGGTGGGCCGGGAGCCGTTCGGCCAGTCGGCGGCGGAGCGCCTCGGGCACCGGGCGGACGCCCTCGGCCGGGACCACGTACGCGGTGAGCGCGGCGTCCTCGTGGCCGGCCCGGCGGACCACGACCGCCGTCTGCGCCACCTCGGGCAGGCTCCGCAGGGCGTGCTCGACCTCGCCGGGCTCGATCCGGAAGCCGCGCACCTTCACCTGGTCGTCCAGCCGGCCGTGGTACTCCAGCACCCCGTCCGGGCGTCGCAGCACCCGGTCGCCGGTGCGGTAGGCGCGGCCGGTGCCGGGGAGGTCGGCGAAGAGCTCGGCGGTCAGCCCGGGGCGGCCGAGGTAGCCGAGCGTCACCCGGGCGCCGGCGATCCACAGCTCGCCGCGGGTGCCGTCGGGGACGGGCCTGCGGTCCGCGTCCAGGACGAGGGCGCGGGCGCCGCCGAAGGGGCGGCCGATCGGCACCGGTCCGGTGCAGTCGGCGGGCCGGATCCGGTGCAGGGTGGTGAACGTGGTGGCCTCGGTGGGCCCGTAGACGTTGAACAGGTCGAGCCACGGGAAGGCCCGGAGCACGGCGGCGGCGTGCTCGGCGGAGAGCGCCTCGCCGCCGGCCAGCACGGTGCGCAGCACGCCGAACACCCGCGAGCGGCGGGCGGCCAGCTGGTGGAACAGCGCGGTGGTGAGGAAGGCGGTGGTGACGCCGAACCGCTCGATGTCGCGGGCGAGTTCCTCGGCGCTGGGGCGTTCGGCCGGGGACAGCGCGACGGCGGCGCCGCGCGCCAGCGGGCCCCACAGTTCGAAGGTCGCGGCGTCGAAGGCGACCGGCGAGTGGTGCAGCACCCGGTCGCCGGGGCGCACGGCGGGGCCGTCGGCGGCGGTGACCAGGTCGGCGACGGCGCCGTGCGGGACCAGCACGCCCTTGGGGCGGCCGGTGGAGCCGGAGGTGTAGTAGACGAGGGCGGTCGCGTCCGGGGCCGGGGGCCCGGGTGTCGGGGGCGTCCCGGGTTCGGTGGCGGCGATCGTGGCGGGGCCGAGTTCGGTGAGGACCAGGACGTGCTCCTCGGGCAGGCCCGCCTCGGCCAGCAGCGCCTTGTCGCCGAGGGTGAGGCGGACGCCGGCGTCGTCGAGCATGGCGTGCAGCCGGGGCCGCGGGTAGGCCGGGTCGAGCGGGACGACGTGGCCGCCGGCCCACCAGACGGCGAGCTGGGCGACGGGGAGGCGGGCGGCGCGGGCGCAGAGCAGGCCGACGGCGCTGCCGGGGCGGACCCCGCGGGCGGTCAGCTCGGCGGACAACCTGGCTGCGGCGGCGGTGAGTTCGCGGTAGGTGAGGGTGGTGCTGCCGTCGGTCGCGGCGAGCGCGTCGGGGTGCTCGGCGGCCTGCCGGGCGACGAGTGCCGGGACGGTGGCGGGGCCGGTCATGGGCGGGTCCGTTCCGGGCGCCCCGGCGGCATGCCGGAGCGCCCTGCGGCGAGGGTCGGGAGGAGTGGCGGGGCGGGGGCCGGGTCAGCCGGCGGCCGGGCGCCGCTCGTCGATCAGGCGCGCCACGGCCCGAAGGTCGGGCTGGCGCAGCAGCAACGGGGCGCGCAGCCGGACGCCGCACTCCTCCTCCAGGGCGGCGAGCAGCCGGGCCGCGGTGACGGAGGTGCCGCCCGCGTCCAGGAGGTTGTCGGCGAGGGTGAGGTCGGTGCGGCCGAGCAGCTCGCGGCAGAGCCGCAGCACGGTCCGCCCGGTGGGCGTGGCCTCCTCCTCCCCGTCCTGGCCGTCCTGCTGGGCGGCGACCTCCTCGGCCTTGAGCAGCGCGGCGCGGTCGATCTTGCCGTTGGCGTCCAGCGGGAAGGCGTCGACCAGCCGCAGCACGCTCGGCACCGCCTGCTCGGGCAGCCAGGGCCGTACGGCGTCCAGCAGCGGCGCGCCGTCCACCGGCCTGCCCTCGGCGGCGGCCTGGACGAAGGCGAGCAGTTGGGCGCCGCCGCCGGCCGGGGCCGGGCGGGCGACCACGGCGGCGCGCCGCACCCGGGGGTCGCGTTCGAGCGCGGCCTCGACCTCGGCGGGCTCGATCCGCACCCCGGCGACCTTCACCTGGTCGTCCAGCCGGCCGAGGAACTCCAGCACGCCGTCCGGGCGCATCAGGACCCGGTCGCCGGTGCGGTAGACCCGGTCGGTGCCGTCGACCTCGTCGGGTGCGGAGACGAAGCGCTCGGCGGTCAGCCCGGCGTCGAGGTAGCCGATGGCCAGCCCCTGGCCGCCGATCCGCAGCTCGCCCGCCTCGCCGCGCGGCAGCGGGCGGCCGTTCCCGTCGGTCACCAGGACGATCGCGCCGGGGATCGGGCGGCCGATCGGCGGCGCGCCGGTGCCGTGGTCGGCGCCCGGGACCATGCTGTGCACGGTCGTCACGACGGTGGCCTCGGCCGGGCCGTAGGCGTTGTGGACGGTCGCGGTGACGTCCGGTGCGGGGGCGCGGCGCAGCCGGTCGCCACCGACCGTGAGGTGGCGCAGCGGCAGGCCGCCGGGCCAGGGGCGGTCCAGCACGGGTTCGGCGAGCGGGGTGGGCAGTACGCCGACGGTGATGCCGGCCGTGCCCCACCAGTCGGTGAGCGCGACCGGGTCCCAGCGGACGGCGCCGGGGGCGACGACGAGCGCCGCACCGGAGCTGAGGGCGGCCCACAGCTCCATCAGGTGCGGGTCGAAGGCGACGCCGATCAGCAGGCTGTGCCGGTCGCCGGGGCCGAGGCCGGTCAGCTCGCGGTACCAGGTGAGCAGGGCGCCCAGCGCCGTCCGGCCGACCGCGACGGCCTTGGGCAGACCGGTGGAGCCGGAGGTGAGCACGGTGTACTGGGCGCCCTTGGGGGCCTTGGCGGCGTCCCCCCGGGCGACCGCCGGATCGGCGAAGGCGGCCACGATCCCGTGCGCGCCGGGGGCGGCGAGCGGGCGGTGCCGGCCGTCCCGGTGGGCGGGCGGCAGCAGCGCCGGGTCGCCGATCAGGCAGGCGGGGCGCAGCTGTTCGGCGACGGCCCGCAGCCGGCGCTCGCCGGGGCGCGGGCCGAGCGGCAGGTGGACGGCGCCGATCCTGGCGACGGCCAGGGTGGCGGCGACCAGGGCGGCGGAGTGGTCGAGGCAGAGGCCGACCAGCTCGCCGGGCCGCACGTGTTCGGCCAGCTGTCCGGCCACCTGGTCGGCGACGCGGTCGAGTTCGGCGTAGTTCAGGGTCAGTTCGCCGTCGACCAGGGCGGGGGCGTGCGGGGCGCGGCGGGCCCAGCTGGTGAACAGGTCGAGGACGGCGCCGTCGCGGTGCGCACGGCCATGGGCGACGGAGAGGCCGGGCAGGAGTGCGGGCACGGGCCGGGCCGGGGTGGTGGTCATGGTCAGTCCTCCGGACGTCGGTCGATGGTCGTCGGTACGGGGTCAGCCCAGGCCCATGGCCCGGGCCACGATCACCTTCTGGACCTCGGAGGTCCCCTCGATGATGGTCGTCATCCGGACGTAGCGGTAGAGGTACTCCAGCGGATGGCCGCGCACCCAGCCGGTGGCGCCGTGCACCTGGAGCGAGCGGTCGACGGCCCGGACGGCGGTCTCGGAGGAGGTCAGCTTGGCGAGCGCGGCGTTCTCGGGGGCCTCGGTGCCGTCGTCGACCAGCCGGGCGCAGGCGAGGGTGAGCAGTTTGGCGGCCTCGACCTCGGCGCGGGTGCGCACCAGGTGCTCCTGGACGTGCTGGTAGTCGCCGATCGGCTGTCCGAAGGCGCGCCGTTCGCGGGCGTACTCGACGCCGAGCCGCAGCGCGTGCTCGGCGATGCCGTTGCACATCGCGGCGACCACCAGGCGGCCCCGGGAGAGGCTGTCCATGGCGAGGCCGGCGGCGGCGCCGACGCCCGCCTCGCCGCCGATGACGGCGGCGGCCGGGGCGTGCAGCCGGTCGAGGGTCAGTTCGAACAGCGGCTCGCCGGACATGCCCTCGTAGCGCTGGCCGATGCGCAGCCCGGGGTGGTCCATGGGCAGCACGAAGGCGGTGGCGCCGGCGGTCGGCCCGGCGCCGTCGCCGAGGTCGGTGGCGGCGACGACGAGGGCGAGGTCGGCCCGGTCGGCGTTGCTGACGAAGGTCTTGCGGCCGTTCAGCAGCCAGCCGTCGCCGTCGCGGACGGCGGTGGTGGTGAGCCGGAAGGCGTCGGAGCCGGCCTGCGGTTCGGTGAGGGCGAGGCAGCGGGTGCGCTCGCCGCGGACCAGCGGGACGAGGTGGCGCTCGATCTGCTCGGGGGTGCCGTGGCGCAGCAGCGGGCTGGGCCCGTCGGAGCCGGCCAGCGCGTACGGGGCGAGCGGGCAGCCGCTGCGCCCGGCGGCGTGGTGGAGCTGCACGACGGCGGTGAACGGCATGCCGGCGCCGCCGAGTTCCTCGGGGTAGTCGCCGGCGTAGAAGCCGAGGGCGGCGGAGCGCTTGCGCACATAGGCGCGCAGGTCAGCCGGCGGCTGTTCCGCGGACTCGGCCAACTCGGCGGCAAGCGGGTCGAGTTCGCGGCGGATGAAGCTCTCGAAGGCGTCGGTGAGTTCGCGGTGCCCGGCTTCGAGGACGGCGGACGGGGCGGAGAGGCCGGGGGCGGGGGTCTTCGTCACTGCTGGGCTCCGGTCAGGGCGCGGGCCTGATCGGCCAGGACGGGGTGCTGGAACAGGGTGCGCAGCGGGGGCCGGCTGCCGAGGCGCGGCTCCAGCCAGGCGGCGAGGCGGGCGGCGAGCAGCGAGTGGCCGCCGACCTCGAAGAAGTGCGAGTCGGCGGTGAACCGGTCGTGGCCGAGCACCTCCTGCCAGGCCTCGGCGAGCAGCTGTCGGCCGGGGTCGGTGAGGTTCCGGGAGGCCGCGCCGCCGACGGGCGAGTCGGGTGCGGTGGGCGCGGGCGCCTCGGCGGTCAGCCGGGCGAGGGCCGTCCGGTCGGGCTTGCCGCCGGGCAGCAGCGGCATGGCGTCCAGGGCCGTCCAGTGCGCCGGGACGAGGCCGGCGGGAAGCCGGCGGGCGAGCGCGGCGTGCAGGGCGGCCTGGTCGGGCTGCGGTCCGCCGTCGAGGAAGCCGAGCAGGCGCGGGCCTGTGGTGTCGTCGTGGTGCAGGACGACGGCGCAGGAGCGGCCGCCGAGTTCGGCGGAGGCGGCGGCCTCGATCTCCTCCAGCTCGATCCGGAAGCCGCGCAGCTTTACCTGGTTGTCCTGGCGGCCGAGGAAGCGCAGCCGGCCGTCGAGGTCGCGGTAGCCGCGGTCGCCGGTGCGGTAGACGCGCTCGCCGCCGAGTGCGGGGAGGGTGGTGAAGCGGGCCTTGGTGGCCTCGGGCAGGTCGAGGTAGCCGTCGGCCAGGACCGCTCCCCCGATGGCGAGTTCGCCGACGGCGCCGGGCGGCAGCGGCTGCCCGCCGGCGTCCAGGACGTGCACCCGGACGCCGGGCAGTTCGGTGCCGAGCGGGATCTCCGCGGCGTCGGTGTCCCGGGTGAGGTCGTCGGCGGTGATCTCGTGCACGGTGGAGGTGACGGTGGCCTCGGTGACGCCGTAGGCGTTGAGGACGGTGACGGCGGTGGCGGGGGCATCGGTGGCGGCGGTATCGGTGGCGGCGGTGCCGTGCGTCAGCCCGCGCAGGGCGCGCGCGGGCAGCCGCTCGCCGCCGAGGACCAGCAGGCGCGGGGACCAGCGGCCGTCCGCCAGCGCCTCGCGCAGGTCGTCGCGGACGGCGAGGGCGTAGCTGGTGGGCAGGTTGGCGACGGTCACACCGCGGGCGGCCAGCACGGCGACCAGTTCGGGCCCGGTCGGCACCTCGCGCTGCGGCACGACCAGGGCGGCGCCGGCCACCAGCGAGGGCAGCACCTCCTCCAGCGCCACGTCGAAGGAGGGCCGGGCGAACAGCAGCACCCGGTCGGCGGGGCCGAGCCCGTAGCGGGCGGCGATCGCGGTGGTCCAGCGGGCGAGCGCGCCGCGGCCGACCAGGACCGGCTTGGGCACACCGGTGGAGCCGGAGGTGTGGACGATGTAGGCGGCGCCGTCCAGCACGGCGGCGGGCTCGGCCTTGGGGAACGGAGGGCCGTCCAGCAGCGCCGGGGCCACCTCGCCGGGCAGGGCGAGCGCGCTCTGCCGGGTGGCGAGGACGAGCGCGGGCGCGAGCCGGTCCAGCAGCAGGGCGAGCCTGGTCCGCGGGTCCTCGGCGGACAGCGGGGCGTACACGGCGCCGTGGCGCAGACAGGCGAGCAGGGCGACGACGCTGTCCACCCCGCGCGGAAGGACGGTGGCGACCGGCTGGCCGGGGGCCACGCCGGCGGCGCGCAGGCGTTCGACGAGTTCGCCGACGCGGCGGTCGAGGTCGCCGTAGCTCAGGCGCCCGGTGCCGGCGAGCAGGGCGAGCGCGGTGGGGTCGTGGGCGGCGGCCGGGTCGAGGTCGGCGGGTTCGGGGGCCTCGGCGGGCGCCTCGGTGGGCGCTTCCGTGGGGGCTTCGGCGGTGGTGGCGGCAGCGGGTGCGGGTGCGAGGTCGGCGAGCGGGGCGTCCGGGCCGTCCAGGTAGCCGCGCAGCAGGTCGAGCAGCCGCTCGGAGAGCAGGGTCGCGGTCGGCTCGTCGAACAGGTCCGCGTCGTAGTCCCAGACCAGGGTCATCCCGGCCGCGCCGTGCTTCTCGCCGACCACCCGGCGGTCGTCGGGCAGCAGCACGAGGTCGAGGTCGAACCGGGTGGTGCCGGTGTTGAACCCCTCCTGGAGCGAGACCTCCAGGCCGGGTGCCCGGACGTCGGGCAGCGGCGCGTCGTGCGCGCTGAACATCACGCTGAACAGCGGGTTGTCGGCGCCGCTGGTGTGCCGGCCGAGCGCGCGGGTCAGCTCCTGGACGGGCACGTCCTGGTGCGGCAGGGCGCGGAACAGCACGTCGGTGACCTCGTCCACCGCCTCCGTACCGGGTGCGGCCGGGTCGAGCCGCAGGCGCAGCGGCACGGTGTTGACGAACATGCCGACCGTGCCCTCGAAGCCGGGCGGGCGGTTGCCGACCGCGGTGCCGACCATCAGCTCGCGGTGGCCGCTGTGGCGGCGCAGCAGTTCGGCGAAGAGCGTGAGCAGGGTGGAGAAGGGGGTGTGCCCGTCGGCCTTGGCGCGCTCGCGCAGCCGCTCGGCGAGGTCGGCGCCGATCGACTGGCGCAGCTGCCCGCCGCGGTGGCGGCGGACCGCGCCGGGGCGGGCCAGGCCGGGCAGCGCGAGGTCGAGCGGGGCGTCGGCCAACTCGCGCGTCCAGTAGGCGAGTCCGCGCTCGCGGTCGGCCTCGCCGGTGGCACTCACATGGTCCTCGTAGGAGGGTGCGGCGGGCAGGGTGACGGCGTCGGCCGGAGTGCCGAGCACGTGCGCGCGGTAGACGGTGAACAGGTCGCGCAGCAGGATCGCGAAGGAGTGGCCGTCGTGCACGAGGTGGTGCTCGACGTGGATCAGCCGGTGGTGGTCGGCGCCGAGCCGGGCGAGGTGCCAGCGCAGCAGCGGGGCCTCGGTGGTGTCCAGCGGCTCCTCGGCCTCGGCGGCGAGCAGGGCGCGGAACGCGGCCTCGGGGTCGGGCTCGGCGCTCAGGTCGCTGGTGCGCAGCCGCGGCCCGCTCCGGGCGCCGACCCGCTGGAGCGGCAACCCTTCGGCCTGCTCGACCAGTTCGAGCCGCAGGCCCGGGTGGTGGGCGAGCACGGCGGTGAGGCCGGCGCGCAGCGCGGCGGCGTCGAGCGGGCCCCAGAGGTCGAGGGCGGCGGTGAAGTTGTAGGCCCGGCTGCCGGGCAGCAGTTGCTCGTGCAGCCAGACGACCTGCTGCGAGGAGGACAATGCGAACATGGGCAACTCCCTTGTGGTGTCGGATGGTTGTTCGGGCACGACGGCGCCGGGTGTTCGCGGCGGCCGTGGCGGGCGCCGGCACGCGCGGGGTGGCGCCGGGGAGCCGGCGGGGTCAGGCGGGATCAGGCGGGATCAGGCCGGTGCGCCGAGGTGGCGGCGCAGGGTGGCGAGCAGTTCCGCGAAGGCCGCCTCCGCCAGGGTCCGGGGGTAGCGCTCGCGGTCCCAGGCCAGCCGGACCAGCAGGTCGGCGCCGTGCGAGGCGGACACCGCGAGCGGCGCGGCGAGTGGGCGCCCGGCCAGGTGGACCTCCCGCCCGGCGGTCCCGTCGAGCACCAGCGGTGGGCGGCGGTGCAGGTCCTCGAAGGTGAGCAGCCCGTCGAGCGTGCCGGACCAGGCCGCCCCGGCCGAGCGGGCGGCGCGCACCACCTCGTCGTACGGGGTGTCCGCGTGGTCGAGGTCGTCCCACCAGTCGGCGCCGAGCGCGTCGAGAGCGCGCGGCGGGCCCGGCGGGGCAGGGTGGACGAGGGTGTTGAGGAAGCAGCCGAGGACGGGGGCGGCCCCGGCCGGCCGGCCGCCCCACGGGTACCCGAGCGCGAGCACCCGGTCGCCGCCGTCGTCGAGGTGGCGCGCTGCGGCGGCCACCGCGTCCAGCAGAGCCGGGAACACACCGCCGCGGGCGGCTCCGGTCACCGCGGGCAGCCGCTCGACGACCATGCCGGTCGACCGGGCGGCCCCGGCCGACGAGGCTCCCCCGGGCGGCTCGCCGAGGGCGCCGAGCCGAGCGGCCCAGTGGGCCCGCGCGACCTCGCTCGCGGCGTTCTCCTCAGCGGCCAACTGACCCTCCACAGCTGACCGGTAGGCCTCGACGGCTTCGTCCCGGGTGGTGGCGGGGGCTGCCTCCTCGCCGTCGGCGGCGTAGGCGGCGCCGAGCCCGTCCGTGACCAGGCCGAGCGACTGCTCGTCGCAGGCGGCGTGGTCCAGGGCGACGGCGAGCAGCTCCTCCTCGTCGTCCGGCGCGGCGGCCAGCAGCAGCCGCAGCACCGGCCCATCGGCGGGCCAGTCCAGCAGCGCCCGACGCAACGCCTCCCGAGCCGGGGCCTGCTCCGCTGCGGCCCCCGTCCGGGCCACCGCGACGGACGGCTCACCCAGCGGCGCCCGATGCCCCGCCACCCGGGCCGGGCCGTCCGGACCCGCCGGGACCTCGCCCGGTTCGGCCGCCACCCGGGCCACCTCGACGGACGGCTCACCCAGCCGCAGCACCGGCGTGCCGCGTTGCACGGTGAACTCGCCGCGCAGCGCCGGGTGCCGGTCGGCCAGCCGGACGGCGGCGCGGCGCAGCCGGGGCAGGTCGACGGTGCCGCGCGGGAAGGCGAAGAACAGCGGGACGACGTCCGTCCGGCCGCGCGGGTCGCGGCGACGGGTGATCAGGAACCGCCGCTGGGCACCGGTGAGCGGGAGCAGTTCCGCCGCGGCGGCCTCGGAGGCGGAGGCGAGGGACCGGTAGCGGGCGAGATAGGCGGCCGTGATGCTGGAGTGCACGGGAGGGTCTCCGCTTCGGGTTCGGTTCAGGTCGTTCGGACGGCCGAGGGGCCCGCGTCGGCGACGCCCGCCGGGCCGTCGACGAGGCGGGCGGCCCGGCCCGCAACCGGCGATGCCGCCGACGGACCCTGCGAGCCACACGGGCACCGGAGCACCGGCACTGCCGGACTGCCGATCGACGCAGGGCGCCGGGCGGCGTCACGGTACAGCAAGGACGACCCGACCATGCCCCGCCCAGTGCCGGAATACCGCGACACAGCATCCGCCCGACCACACCGGCGCCCGTCCCGCGCCGAGACGCCGCACAGCACGGGCAACTCTGCACCCGCCGAGCCGTCGACGAGACGGGCGGTCCGGCCCGCAACACGGTCCCGCCGAGGCAGGTCGACCGTCCCGCACGGCGGAGCGCAGGACAACGGCACGACGTCCGTCCGGTGGCGCGGATGCACACTCGGCACCGGGGCGCCACGTACTACCGGGTGCCGGTCAGCCGCCCCGGCGGCGACACGAGGCCACCGGGGCAGGCCGGCTGTACCGCGCAGGCCGCGGCGGCGGGTGACCAGGAGGCGGCGCCGGGCATCGGCGGGCGGGAGCAGGGGCGCCGGGGTGGCCCCGGTGGCGGAGGCGAGGCGCCGATGGCGGGTGGAACGGGCGGCCGTGAGGTCGCTGTGCACGGGAGGGTCTCCGCTTCGGTTCGGTTTCAGGTCGTTCGGACGGCCGAGGCGCCCGCATCCGCAACGCCCGCCGGGTGGGCGGCCGGGCCCGCCACCGAGCCCACGGCCCGCGAGTCCTGCCGGCCGCGCGAGCGCGGGAGCATCGGGGTACCGCGCCGCAGGGCGAACTCGCCGTGCGACGCCGGGAGTCGGCCGGCAGGGCGGACGTCGGCACCGTGCGGCCGAGGCAGGCCGGCCGCACCGCGCGGGCCGCGGCGGCGGGTGACGGGGAAGCAGCGCCGGGCGCCGGCGGGTGGGAGCGGGGAGGCCAGGGCGGTCCTGGCGGCGGAGTGCACGGGAGGGGTCTCTCCGGTTTCGGTTCAGGGTGTGCCGATGTCCACGGGGTCGGCGGCGGTTTCCGGTTCCGGCGGGGCGGGGGGAAGGTCCCGTAGGGCGCGCAGGGGTGAGAGGAGCAGCGGCACCGGGATCACCACGAAGCCCGCCGCGCAGAGCCAGAGTGCGGTGCGCGGGCCGGACGCGTCGGCGACGGTGCCGCCGAGGAGGGCGCCGAGGGGCAGGGTGCCCCAGACCAGGAACCGCATGGTGGCGTTCATCCGGCCGAGCAGCCGGGGCGGGCAGAGGCTCTGCCGGAAGCTCACCTGGGCGACGTTGTAGACCACCGCGCCGAACAGCACCACCACCCCGCCGACCGCGAACAGCACCGCTCCGAACGCACCGTCGGCGAGCGGCCACAGCAGCGCGAACGGTGCGGTGGTCAGCGGGGCGAGCCAGATCAGCCGGGCCTGCCCGAGGCGGGCGGCGAGCCGGCCCGCGCACAGCGCGCCGGCGAGGCCGCCGACGGCCGTCGTCGAGAGCAGGATCCCGATCGCGGCCGGCGAGAGCCCCAGCACCCGCACCCAGTAGACGGTCTGCACCGCCATCAGCACAGCGCCGAACAGGTTGGACAGCGCGGTGGTGCCCGCGATCACCCGCAGCAGCGGGTGGCCCGTCACGAACCGCAGCCCCTCGGCGACGTCGGCGCGCAGCGAGCGTCCGGGCTCGGGCTCGGGCAGTCGCTCCTCGGCCCGGATCCGGCCGAGCAGCACCGCCGAGAGCAGGTAGCCGGCCGCGTCGGCGACGATCGCCAGTGGTGCGCCGAGGAGTTGGACCAGTCCGCCACCGAGGCCGGGGCCGGCGATCTGGGCGGAGGAGCGGACCGTCTCGATCGCGCCGTTGCCCGCCACCAGGCGCTCGCGCGGCAGCAGCACCGGGAGGAAGGACTGGTGGGCGACGTCGAAGAAGACCGTCGCCACACCGGTGACCAGCGCCACCAGGTAGAGCTGGAGCAGACCGAGCACGTCCAGCGCGGCGGCCAGTGGGATCGACCCGACGGCGAGGCAGCGCAGGACGTCGGAGCGGACCAGCACGGGCAGCTTGCGCATCCGGTCGAGCCAGGCACCGGCGGGCAGTCCGACCAGCAGGAAGGCGGCGGTCTCGGCGGCGGTCAGCAGGCCGACCTGGAAGGGTGTCGCGTCGAGTTCCACTACCGCCACCAACGGCAGTGCGACCAGGGTGACTTGACTGCCCGCCTGCGCCGCGACGGCCCCTGAGAGCAGGAGCCGGAAGTCGCGGCGGGCCGGCGGGCCGGTGCGGGACGGGGAGGGCTTGTCGTTCATCGGTTCGACTCTCGGTTACCGCTTCGCTACCGGGCAACCGGCTGGCCGGATTCCGGCCCCCGGCCGAATCGACCGGATACGAGCGCCGTTCGAGCCTTCCCTCACCCGCGCCCCGCACCACCCCGCCCGGCCCGGCGCCCACCCTCCCGGGCGCGACCAGCGGCGACACGCGAACCGCTCCCGGGGCGCACGATGTCCATCTTTGCGTCCGCTATTCGGACCACCGCTTTCACGCCAGCGGACGATCACCCTCAACTTGGCCGGAACTTAGGAGGTGTTGACGCTCCGTCACCTGATGGCGGCCCCGGCGTGATATCCGCATGCGTACGGCCCCCCGGACCGGGGTGGGTCCGGGGGGCCGTGGCGACGTGCCGGGCCGGGCCGTCAGGAGGGGGCGAGCCCGGCGTCCGGGGTGCGGCCGGCCTGGGCCTGCTCGATGCGCTGGACCAGCATCGCGGCGAGCCTGCGGGCACCCGCCTGGTCCACCGGGCCGCCCTCGGTGGTGACGGTCGCGACCACCGTGCCGGAGCGCAGCACGACCGCCACGCCGTCCCGTCCCGCCAGCTGACCCAGGAACGCGCGGCTCTCCGTCCCCAGCGGGCCGATGTCCGCCGGGCCGTACTCGGCGGTGTCGCCGTAGGCCGCGTACGCCTCCTTGAGGCGGTCCTGGGCCTGGGCGCGACCGGGCAGGGTTTCGACGCCGAACCGCACGGTCACCTCACCGGCGCTGAACCGGGCCTGCCCGCTCAGCGGCTTGCCGGTGCACGGCGCGGCGGCGGTGCAGGTGGTGGTGTGGTCGGCGGTGTCGACGCGGCGCTTCTCCTCCTCCCAGCCGGTCATCGCCTTCTGGTCGGGCAGCAGCTGCGCGAGGAGGGCGGAGTCGAGCAGAGGGGTGTCGGAGTCGGGTCCGGCGGCCGGCTGCCCGCCGGGGGTCGCCGCGCCGCCGGTGGAGCCGCCGGCGGGGGTGCCGCCCGGGGCCGTCGCAGTCGGAGCCGGCGCGCCCGGAGCGGACGCACCCGGAGCCGACGCACCGGCCGCCGGGGTACCGCCTGCCCCCGGAGCGCCGCCCGGCGCTGCCGGGGTGCCGGTGACGCCCCCGGTGGCCGGGTCCGCCGTCGCGGCGGGGCTCGCCGACCCCACCGGACCCGTCGATGCCGCCGACCCCGCCGGGGCGGCGGCCGCCGCCGCATCCCCGGAGCGCGCCGAACCTCCCGAACCTCCCGAACCGCACGCCGCCAGCGCCGCCAACAGCACCCCCGTCGCCGCCGCAGCGGCCACCTTCCGACCGGCCCCGCCCATGTCCCGCCCCTCTCGTGTCCGTGGCCCATCAAGATAGACGCGCCCCCGGACGGCCGGCTCCCCGGGGCGGATCCTCAGGGCCCGGCCGGCGGGACGGCCCCCGGCGCACCCGGCGGGAGCGGCTCGACGCCGGTGACGCGGCTGATCCTGGTCGGCTCGATCAGCACGACCACCCGCCGCTCCCCCGGGATGCCCCACTCGTACGCCGCCACGCCGAGGTAGGTGCGGGCCAGCCGGTCCATGTTCCGCACCGCCTCCTCGCCCTCCACGAAGCGCACCACCCGCCCCCGGATCTGCACCCGGTCGTACGGGTCCGCGGGGTCGGCGAGCGACAGGCAGACCCGGGGGTCCCGTCGCAGGTTCCGCTCCTTGACCCGTCCGACGGAGGTGTTGAACAGCAGCAGGTCGCCCTCCGTCCCCACCCACATCGGGCTCACGTGCGGCGACCCGTCGGCGTTGACCGTGGCGACGTACCAGATGTGCCCCGCCTCGATCCGGTCCCGGACGTCCTTCGAGATCTCGACCATGCGCCGAGTCTGCCCACCCCCGTCCGGCCGCACTCGGCTCCCCCACCCGGGCGTCACCCGGACCGCCCAGGGCACTCGGGTGAACACGCCGGGGACATCCACTCGAAGGGCCCACCGACCGGGCCGCCGCTGCCGCCTCCGGGTGGCACCGGCCGCCACCGTGGTTGACGTTGGATCAGGCGCCTGCCCGTGAGTCCCCTGGCCGACGAGGTGTCGGCGATCCCGGGTACCGCGCCGGAAGGATCATCATCATGCGTTCTGCACGCACACTGCTCGCCGGGGCCGCCGTGGCCGCGGTCCTGACCGTCGGTGCCCCGCTCGCCTACGCCGACGGCGCCTCCGACCCGGGCAAGAACCTGACCTGGGAGGAGAAGCAGGAGAAGGCCGCCAGCCCCGAGGGCCAGAAGACCTGGGAAGAGAAGCAGAAGGGCTCCGAGGGCAAGGGTTCGGAGGGCAAGGGCTACGAGAGCAAGGGCGAGGAGAAGGCCCCGCACGGTGGCGTGCACACCGGCGGCGGCGGGCTCGCGCTCTCCGGCGGCGGCCTCGCCTCCGGCGCGGTCCTGCTGCTCGGCGGCCTCGGGGCGGGCGCGGTAGCGCTGCGCCGCGGCCGCCGGACCGCCGGCGCCGCCGTCTGACCCCGCGCCGTTCCCGCCGCCTCCCCTTCGTGGCCCGCGCCCTGTGCGCCGGTCCCGGCGGAGGCGCGCGGGGCGGCGCTTCGGTTTGCCGGTACGCGGCCTCCGGGGCGCGGACCGCGGAGAGGAGTGCGAGCGACGATGGCCGGTCTGATCCCCGGTACGTCCCGGCTGCTGCGCGCGGGGATGGGCGCCGCGGCGCTCGGTCTGCTGCTGATCTACAACTCGGTGGACACCGTCCCGGCGGACGGGTCCGCCCAGGGCCAGGCCGCTCCACCGGCCGCCACCGCGCCGGCC
>NZ_JBHVER010000118.1:0-24925 GCF_042802195.1 Kitasatospora sp. NPDC057500
GTGCGACCCGTCCCCGCCGCGCGTCCCTGCGGTCCGGGGCAGCCTCCCCCCGTGGAGGCTGCCACGCACCGGTGGGGCCGGGGCACGGCAGGCGCCGGGCCGTCAGGAACCGTCCCCGGACGAAGGACCGGGGCGGCGAACCGCTCCGGCCGGAAGAACAATGCCCGACGGCCATATGAATGTTCGAGCGTCTCCCGGTGTTGTGAGACACTTCCGTCCGTCTCAGCGCCAGGACCTGGGTTTTGGGACGCCGGGCCGCCGAGACTTGAGACGCGAAGACGCCCTCCGGGCCCGGAGCAGTGCCCCGCCGGGTACCGCCTGTTCCAGCACCGCCGCCCCGCCCGCCTCGTATGTTTGGAAGAGACCGCATGGGTTCCGCCTGGAAGCAGTTGCCGGACGACCTCTCCGTCCCCGCCAAGCTCCTGACGGAGGAACTGCGCGCCGTCAAGGACGCGACCGGGCTCTCGCTCTCCGAGCTGGCCGCCCGGACCCACTACAGCCGGGCCTCCTGGGAGCGCTGGCTGAACGGCAAGCGGATCATCACCGAGCAGGCGCTGGACGCGCTGATCGGGGCCGTGGAGTGCGACGGCCCGGCGCTGCGGGCGCTGTGGGAGCGGACCGCGGCCGCGGGGGCGGCGGCGGGCGATGCGGCCGCGGACGGCGAGCCGATCGCCGACGGGGATGCGGAGGCGGCTGCGGAGGCCGTGCCGGACCCGGTGCCCGACGCCGCGCCGGACCCGGAGGCGGCCCCGGAGCCGGCTCCTGAGCCGGGCGCCCGCGACGTGCGGCGCCGCCGCCCGGCGGCGCTGGTCGCCGCCTCGGTGGCGGTGGCCCTGCTGCTGGCGCTCCTCGGGGCGCGGCTGCTCTCCTCCTCCGACGGCCAGGACGGCGCCGCGCCGACCGCCGCCACCGTGCCGGCCTCCGCCCCGGCGAGCGGCGCCGCCCAGGCGTCCCCCTCGGTCGCGGTGCCCGCCAACCCCGCCCCGTCGGTCCCGGCCTGCCAGGCCCTCGGCTGCGCGCACAAGGACCCCAAGGCCACCGGCTGCGGCGGGGACGCCCGGACCCTGCTGACCACCAACATCGGCAAGGTCGTCGTCTACCTCCGGTACAGCCTGAAGTGCCAGGCGGCCTGGGCCGCGATCACCGAGGGCCAGCCCGGCGACCAGGCGACCATCAGCACCAGCGCCGGCGAGACCGAGACGGCGCTGATCCACTGGGGGTACGACAACTACTCGTGGATGGTGAACGCGGCTGACCCGGCGGTCACCCTCCAAGTCTGCGGGCAGCGCAAGGACCCGGAGGGCGCCGCCTGCACGGCCTCGGTCTCCGACCTGGCCCGGACGGTCGCCTCGACCCCGATCCCGCCCGGCCCGGCCTCCCCGCCGGCGGCGGCCACCACCGACCCGGCCCAGCCCGCGCCCTCGGACCCGCCGAGCCAAACGAGCTAGCCAGTCGTCGGCCGAGTCGGCCGGGTCAGTCGAGGTAGCCCCGGAGCTGGGCGGCGAAGGCGTGGTCGCGCAGCTTGACCAGGGTCTTCGACTCGATCTGCCGGATCCGCTCCCGGGTGACCCCGAAGAGCACCCCGATCTCCTCCAGGGTGCGCGCCCGCCCGTCGTCCAGGCCGTAGCGGAGCTGCACCACCTGGCGCTCCCGCTCGCCCAGGGTGGCCAGCACCGCCTCCAGGTGCTGACGCAGCAACAGGAAGGCCGCGGACTCGGCGGGTGACGCGGCGTCGGCGTCCTCGATGAGGTCGCCGAGCGCGACGTCGTCCTCCTCGCCGACCGGGGTGTGCAGCGAGATCGGCTCCTGGGCGAGCCGGAGCAGTTCGCGCACCCGCTCCTCGGTGAGGTCCAGGACGGCCGCGATGTCCGCCGCGACCGGCTCGCTCCCGCGCTCCTGGAGCAGCGAGCGCTGCACCCGCACCACCCGGTTGATCAGCTCGACCACGTGCACCGGCACCCGGATGGTGCGGGCCTGGTCGGCCAGCGCGCGGCTCATCGCCTGGCGGATCCACCAGGTCGCGTAGGTGGAGAACTTGTAGCCGCGGGCGTAGTCGAACTTCTCCACGGCCCGGATCAGGCCGACGTTGCCCTCCTGGATCAGGTCGAGCAGGGTCAGCCCGCGCCCGACGAAGCGCTTGGCGACGGAGACCACCAGCCGCAGATTGGCCTCGATCAGCCTGCGCTTGGCCAGCCGGCCGACCGTGACCAGGGTGTCCAGTTCGGCGGCCAGCCCGGCGCCGGGCAGCGGTTCGCGGTTCAACCGCTCCTCGGCGAACAGGCCGGCCTCGATCCGGCGGGCCAGTTCGACCTCATCGGCGGCGGTGAGCAGCCGGATCCGGCCGATCTCGCGGAGGTACTGGCGGAGCAGGTCGGCCGCCGGGCCGCCGGGCTCGGCACCGGGCCGCTCCGGGGCCTCCTCGGCCTCCTCGGCGGCGTCCCGGGCGGTGTCCTCCCCGGCGTCGGGGTGCCCGGCCGGCAGGCCCTGGGCGGGCACCCGGGCACCGTCCGGCGGCGGTGCCCCCGCCCGGCCGTGGTCCTCGGGCGGGGCGGACGGGTCGGCGGCGGGCTGGGCGGTGACGGGCTGGGCGGTCGCGGCGAGGCCTCGGTCCACGGGCATCCCCTCGGGGCGGGCGCGACTCTGGCGGACCCGCGCTGAACGGAGGTAGGACGTCCTCCAGTGTGCGGCACGCCACACTCCGTGGCCGAGACTCGTGCGCGGACTTTCTTCTACAGGGCGGCGGCGCCCTGGCTGCGCAATGCCTGCCCGTACTGCTGGAGCTGCCACAGCTCGGTCTGCACCGCGTGCAGTTCCTCGGGCGCGGCCCGGTTGCCGAGCCGCTGGAGGTGGGCGCGGACCTCGTCGACCCGCCGGTCCACGGCCAGCGTCCGCAGCCTGACCAGGAACTCCCCCGCGTAGACGGCGTCAACCTTGCGGCGCGAGCGCACCGGCTCCACGGTCAGCTCGGTGACCAGCGAGCGCACCCGGTCGTCCGGGCAGACCTCGCGCACCACGGCGGTGAAGTCGGCCAGGGTGGCCCCGTACGCGGCGCCGCCGGCCTGGCCGATCGCGCGGCGCACGGCGGTGTACGGCGGGGTCGGGAACTCGTCCTCGGCGTAGTTGTCGAAGGCCGGGGCGACCAGGTCCGGGTGCTGGAGGGCCAGCTTGAGCAGCTCGCGCTCGACGAACTGCGCCGGGTCGCGCGGGTTGAGCACGAAGACGGGCCGGGCCGGGCGGGCCGGCTGCGCCTGCTCGGGGCGGTGCTGCCGGCCGTTGGCACGCGGGTTCTGCTGGCGCTCGCGGTCCCAGCGGGCCAGCTGGGAGACCCGGCGGACCACGAACGGCTCGTCCAGGATGCCGAGCATGCCGGCCAGCCGGACGGCGTACTCGTGCTGGATCGAGCGGTCCTTGATCTTGGCGACGATCGGCGCCGCCTCCTCCAGCGCCGCCGAGCGGCCCTCCGGGGTGTCCACCCGGTGCTTGGCGACCGCCGAGTTCAGCGCGAACTCGAAGAGCGGCACGGGGTTGTCGATCAGCTCGCGGACCGCGTCGTCGCCCTTGGCCAGCCGCAGCTCGCACGGGTCCATGCCGCCGGGGCTGACCGCGATGGAGGTCTTGGCGGCGAACTTCTGGTCGTCCTCGAAGGCGCGCAGCGCGGCCTTCTGGCCGGCCGCGTCGCCGTCGAAGGTGAAGACGGTCTCGCCGCGGTACTGGGAGGTGTCCATCAGCAGCCGGCGGATGATCTTGATGTGGTCCTCGGCGAAGGCGGTGCCGCAGGTGGCCACCGCGGTGGTGACCCCGGCCAGGTGGCAGGCCATCACATCGGTGTAGCCCTCGACCACCACCGCCCGGCCCGACTTGGCGATCTCCTTCTTCGCCAGGTCGATGCCGTAGAGCACGTGCGACTTCTTGTAGATCGGCGTCTCGGGGGTGTTGAGGTACTTCGGCCCGTTGTCGTCCTCGCGCAGCCGCCGGGCGCCGAAGCCGATCACCTCGCCGGCGATGTCGCGGATCGGCCAGACCAGCCGGCCCCGGAACCGGTCGATCAGACCGCCTCGCTGGCCCTGCGAGGCCAGGCCGCCGAGCAGGATCTCCTTGTCCGTGAACCCCTTGCCGCGCAGGTAGCGGACCAGGTGCTCCCAGCCGGCCGGGGCGTAGCCGACGCCGAAGGTCTTCGCGGCCTCCTCGTCGAAACCGCGCTCGGCCAGGAAGCGGCGGCCGATCTCGGCCTCGGGCGAGCCGAGCTGCTCCTGGTACCAGGCGGCGGCCACCTTGTGCGCCTCGACCAGCCGGGTGCGCTCGCCCTGCTGGTGGCGGGGGCTGTAGCCGCCCTCCTCGTAGCGCAGGGTGATGCCGGCCTGGGCGGCCATCCGCTCGACGGCCTCGGCGAAGGTGAAGTGCTCGATCTTCATCAGGAAGGCGATGGTGTCGCCGTTCTCCTGGCAGCCGAAGCAGTGGAAGACGCCCTTGGAGGGGTTGACGTAGAAGGAGGCGGACTTCTCGTCGTGGAAGGGACAGACGCCCTTGTACTCGCCGCCGCCACCGTTGGTCAGCTGTACGTAGTCGCCGACCACCGCGTCGATCGGCAGTGCGCTCCGCACCGCCTGTACGTCTTCGTCCCTGATCCGCCCGGCCACCCCGGAAGTCTACTGGGGCGGACGGGCCGGACGGCGGGGGCGACCGGCCCGGGTCAGCCGCGGGCCGGGTCAGCCGCGGTCCGGGCCGACCAGCCGGGCGTGCAGGGCCAGCGCGGAGGCGTCGGTGAGGGTGGCGATCTGGTCGATCACCGTGCGCAGGGCGGCCCGGTCGTCCTCCGCCTCCCGGTACATCGCGGCGAACACCGGGTCGAGCACCTCGGGAGCGCGCCGGCCGAGGGCCTCGGCCAGCTCGGCGATCACGATCCGCTGCCGGGCCCGCAGCTGGGCCTGCTCGTCGCGCTGCATCACGTACCGGACGGCGACCGCCTTGAGCACCGCGCACTCCAGCCGGACCTCGCGCGGCACCACCAGCTCGGCCGTGTACCGGGTGAGCCGGCCGGGGCCGTAGCGGGCCCGGGTGGCCTGCTCGGCGGCCAGGCAGAACCGGCCGATCAGCTGGCTGGTGAGGTCCTTGAGCCCGGCGCGGGCGCGGGCGGTGCCGTCGTAGGACTCGGGCCACCACTCCTGGGCGAGCAGCCGGTCCAGGGCGGCGGCGAGCTCCTCGGGGCCGGCGTCCGGGGCGTAGCGCTCGGCGACCTTGAACAGCTCGGCCCGCTCACTCGGGGCGCGCAGCGCGGCCGGGTCGATATGGCCGGCCTGGAGGCCGTCCTCGACGTCGTGGGTGGAGTAGGCGACGTCGTCGGACCAGTCCATGACGGTGGCCTCGAAGCACCTGCGCCCGGCCGGGGAGCCGGCCCGGAGCCAGCGGAAGACCGGCAGGTCGTCGGCGTAGACGCCGTACTTGGGCGAGGCCGGGTCGGCGGGGTGGGCGCCGTGCGTCCACGGGTACTTGGTGGCGGCGTCCAGGGCGGCGCGGGTCAAGTTGAGGCCGACGCTGCGGCCGGGCCAGGGGGCCAGCCGGGCGGGCGTCTCGTCCTGCGGGGCGAAGCGCTTGGGCTCCAGCCGGGTCAGGATGCGCAGCGACTGGGCGTTGCCCTCGAAGCCGCCGCAGGCCTCGGCGGCCTGGTCGAGCGCCTCCTCGCCGGTGTGGCCGAACGGCGGGTGGCCGATGTCGTGGGCCAGGCAGGCGGTCTCGACGAGGTCCGGGTCGCAGCCGAGGGCGGCGCCCAGCTCGCGGCCGACCTGGGCGCACTCCAGCGAGTGGGTCAGCCGGGTGCGCGGGAAGTCGCTGCGCATCGGGGCGACCACCTGGGTGGTGCCGGCCAGTCGGCGCAGGGCGGCGGAGTGGAGCACGCGGGCGCGGTCGCGCTGGAACCCCGTGCGGCCGGGGCGCTTGTCCGGTTCGGGCACCCAGCGGGCCTCGGCGGCGCGGTCGTACGGGGTCGGGGTCGGGGCGTCGGTGAGGCGGTGCGCGGTGTCGTCCATATGACCCTCACGGTACGCCGGGGCTGTGACACCGGAAGTGTGCCGCGCGCGACGGCGCGTGAGCCGGGGCGTGAACCCTTGGCCCCGCGCGCCGTGCCTCCGGACACGCCCCCGTCCCCGCCCGTCCCCGCCCGTCCCCGCCCGTCCCCGCCCGTCCCCGCCCGTCGTCAGCCCGCCTCGGCCCCGTCCCCGCCCCGTCTCAGCCCCGGACCGCCCTGAGAACGGCCTCGGCGGCGCCCTGCTGGCCCTTGGCGTTCGGGTGGATCGCCGCCAGGCCGTGCGCCGGGAACGGCGGCTCCACCCAGCGGGCGTCCTCCCCCGCGCACATGTCGTGGCCGGCCGAGGGCGCCGCGAGGTCCACGAAGACGGCCCCGGCCGCCTCCGCCCGCCGCTTGAGCATGGCGTTGAGCTGCTGCTCCTTCTCCACCAGGAAGCCCAGGTCCCCGCCGGCCACCGTCGAGCCCAGCACCGGGACGCAGCTCGCCGGGTCGGCGGGCAGCAGCGAGGGGTAGCCGACCACGTAGACCCGGGCCTGCGGGGCGCGGCGCCTGATCTCCTTCAGCTGCTGCCCGAGCCGCTCGCCCGCGGCGTCCACCTTCTGCTGCACCTGGTCGCCGCCGCCCGCCGCGGCGTAGGAGTCGCGGCACGGCGCGGCGGCGCGGTCCGAACCGACCAGACCCTTGAACGCGTCCACCAGGTTCTCCTTGGCGCACTGGCCGACCACGTCCATGAACCCGGCGTCGTTGCCGCCGATGCCGACGGTCACCAGGCGGGTGGCCGGGCTGAGCGCGTCCAGCTGCGGCGGGTTGCTGCCGCCCTCGGTGCTCTGCGCGCCGGTCAGGTCGACGGTGCGGGCGCCGCTGCAGCTGACGTCGCGGAACCGCTCCCCGGACAGGCCGAGCGCCTCGGCCACCAGCGACGGGTAGTTGACCGCCGATCGGGAGCAGCCCTTGGGCTCCGAGGCCTGCTGCGGACTGATCCGCAGGCCGGAGGTGTAGGAGTCGCCGAGCGCCACGTACGGCCCGACCGGGGTGGGGGTGGGCGTCGGGGTCGCGGTGGCCGCGGCGGCGGCCCGCGGCTTCGAAGAGCCGTCCGCGGCTGCCGCGGCCAGGCTCTCGGCGCCGGTGGAGCCCGAGCAGCCGGCGACCAGCACGGCGGCGAGGCCCGCGCCCACCGCCCCGGTGAGCGCGGCGGTCGGACGCGCGGACAGCGGGCGCACGGACTTCGGGCGTACGGACAGTGGCACGGGATCCCCCCGGGTAGGAGCCGTTGGCGTTCTTCCTACGACGGCCCGTCCCCCGGGCACCGCCCATGCCAACGGGCGGGCGCGCCCGATCGCTCCCGGCCGGGGGCACCGGTTTTTCCCCCGGTCGGCGCGCGCCCGCCGTTCCCGCTACTCCGGGCCGCGCTCGTGCTCGGCCAGGAACTGCTCGAAGCGCCGGCCCAGCTCGTCCGCCGACGGCAGGTCCACCGGCTCGGCCAGCAGGCTCTCCCGGTCCTCGGCGCCGGCCACCGCGTCGTACTGGCCCTCCATGCCGCGGATCGCCGAGCGCAACTCGCCGTCCCCCTGTGCCAGCTGCTCCTCGATGTCGGCGTACACCACGTCGACCCGCTCGCGCAGCAGGGTGCCGGGCAGCACCAGCCCGGTCGCGGACTGCACCGCCTCCAGGATCATCACCGCTGCCGCCGGGTACGCCGAGCGCGCCACGTAGTGCGGCACGTGCGCGGCGAAGCCCAGCACGTCGTGCCCGGCCTCGGCGAGCCGGAACTCCAGCAGGGCCTGGGCGCTGCCCGGCACCTGGGCCTGCTCGAACCACTGCGGGTAGCCGGCCGCGAGGTCCAGCCGGTTGCCGTGCGGCGTCAGGCCGACCGGGCGGGTGTGCGGCACGCCCATCGGGATGCCGTGGAAGTCGAGGCTCAGCCGGACGCCGAAGCGCTCGACCAGCTCCCGGACGGCGGCGATGAAGCGCTCCCACTCGACGTCCGGCTCGGGGCCGGTGAGCAGCAGGAACGGCGAGCCGGCCGTGTCGTGGACCAGCTGGAGCAGGATCTCCGGCGGCTCGTAGGACGACCAGTGCTCGCGGTCGAAGACCATCGCGGGGCGGCGGGCCCGGTAGTCCACCAGGCGGTCGTGGTCGAAGCGGGCCACCACCTGCGGGTCGCCCGTCTCCAGCAGGTGGGCGACCACCTGGGCGCCCGCCTCGCCGGCGTCCATGAAGCCCTCGAAGTGGTGGAGCAGCACCAGGCCGGCACCGGTGTCCGCCAGCGCGGCCCTCGCCGCGGCCACGGCGGCCACACCCTGCTGGTCCAGCTCGTACAGCGCCTGGGGATCACGCACCGCTCACCCACACCCCGTTTCTCTTCCTCGTCGCGGTTCGCCGCATCCGCTCTCCCCCGCGCGTCGGCGCGCGCGAGGGCTCGTGCCCGGCTCTCCTCGTCCAGCGCGCGGGGCACCGTCGGAATTCCCGGCCGGCCGCTCCCGTTTCGCCCGGGGGCGCTCGCGGCGCGCCCCGGCGGGCCGGCCGGACCATGATCGCACCCGCCTGGAAAGCCCCTGGTCAGAGGGGGGCGAACGGCCGCCGGGGGCCGTCCGGGCGCTGTCGCGGGGGCCATTCGTGTGCCGCGAAGTGACGCACCGCCTTCTGACGGGTATCGTCCTCTCGCTGCCTCGCATCGTCGCGTCGTCGTCACGTCGTCCGTAACGCCGTCGACCACGTCCCGGACCGGTGTTCGGCCAGCCACCCACGACGCATCTTGCCTTCACCTGGCCGCCTGCTTCCCTTCGCGCACTCGTTTCCTCCTCGGCCATCTCGCGGACGCACACTGTCCCCTCGCTCATCCCGCCGGACCGGTCCGTGGACCCGTGTCCGTTCCGGCACCGCGCTGCCCGTCTCCGGGCCGTCGCTCCCCGCCCCGCCCGACCGGACCTCCGGCGTGCACGGGCACCGGTGGGCGCACTCCGGGACGGGGCGGAAACAGTCATCGCTCGCCCGCGCCGCACCCCGGCATGGGCCAGCGCCACCCGACCGATGAAGGACCGAAGGTTCCGTGCCCGTACCTGTCATCCTCACCGGCCGCACCGTGCGGCTGGAGCCCCTCGCCGCGCACCACGCCGAGGCCATCGCCGAGGCCGGCGCCGAGGACCGTACGACCTACGCCTTCACCCCCGTCCCGCACGGCCTGGAAGCGGCCCGGGAGTACATCGCCCGCGCGCTGGCCGACCAGGCCGCGGGCCGGTCGCTCCCGTTCGCCACGGTGAACCAGGCCGACGGCCGGGTGGTGGGTTCCACCCGGTTCCTGGAACTCGACTACTGGCAGGGGCCGCTGGTCTGGCCGCCGGTGCCGGGCGTGCCGTTCGGCGACCCGGACACCGCCGTCCCGGACGCCGCCGAGATCGGCAACACGTGGCTGTCGCCGCGCGCCCAGGGCACCGGCATCAACACCGAGGCCAAGCTGCTGATGCTCCGGCACGCCTTCGAGGCGTGGGGCGTGCAGCGGATCTCGCTGCGCGCCGACGCCCGCAACCTGCGCTCGCGCACCGCCATCGAGCGGCTCGGCGCGACCTCCGAGGGCGTCCGCCGGGCGCACTCGCGCGGGCTGGACGGGGTGGTGCGGTCGACCGCGTTCTACTCGATCCTGGACGACGAGTGGCCGGCCGTCCGGGACATCATCGAACTGCGGATCGCCGCCGCCACCTCGCCGAGCGCCCCGGATCCGGCGATCAACCAGGAGTGCCTTAGACACGGCGGCGGCGGCGCCGGGCACCTGATCACGGCCTGACCGTCAGGACCGGCGCGGTTCCCCGGTGACGGCGCCCCCCGGCAGCAGGTCGGACAGCCGGGCGCCGTCCCCGGGCGCGTGGCGCGGGCAGGTCTCGACGAGGGCGGACACCGGGCGCCACCCCGCGCGGCCCGGGACGACGGCCAGCTCCCAGACGGGGCGGCCGTCGGCACGGCAGATCCGCAGGACGCCCTCCCGGGTGCGCACGGACCAGCGGCGGTCCGTCAGCGCGCCGGTCCGCAGCGCCTGCCACTGCGCGTCCGTCCACACCACGTCCGGCACCGGGTGCGGGCGCGGCTCCAGCAGCTCCGCGCCGCCCCGGCCGCCCGCGACGCTGTCCGGCTCGGTGAACGCCCAGGCGGGCAGCGGCTCGCGGGCCGCCAGCCAGGCGGGCGGGATGCCGGCCGTCCCGGTGCGGGCGGCGACCACCCCGCCGGTGATCGCGGCGACGGTGTCGGCGTCCCCGCCGGCGGACACCGCCGCCCAGACCGCCGCCGGGTAGTCGGTGAGCCGGCGGGCCGCGCACCACAGCGCGTAGGGGACGGTGTCGGCGGCGCTGGTCCAGCTGCCGTTGCCGAGGATCCGGGCCGCGACCGCGACGTCCGACTCGGCGAGCAGGGCGACCGCCTCGGTCAGACCGTCGCGCACCGCCCCGGGCGGAGTGAGGTCCCGCACCGACTCCAGGAAGCCCTCGGGCGTCATGGCATCGGTGCGGGCCCGGACCGCGAACGCCGCGGCCACCGCGACGGCTATCGCGCCGTCCACGCCCTGCGGGTGGGTGTGCGTGATTGTCGCGGTGTCGGCGGCCGGCCCGGCCACCGCGCCCGGGTCCTCCGCGTACGCCGCCCCGAGTGGGGCCACCCGCATCGCGGCGCCGTTGCCGTACGAGCCCCGGCCGTCGAACAGCCCGGCGGCCAGCGCCTTCGCGTCGCCGCCCTCCCGGATCAGCCGCAGCAGGCGGTTGGCGGACGGGCCGTAGCCGCGGTCGAAGTCGTGCCGGCGGGCGAAGGCGTGGGTGAGGTCGAACACGTCGATCCCGCCGCGCTCGGTGTGCGCGGCGTACACCGAGCAGGCCATCTCGGTGTCGTCGGTCCACGGCCAGGGCGCGTCTTGTGAACCGGGCGGGGTGGTGCGGGCGGTCAGGTGGGTGCGGGCGGTGGCAGGGACGAAGAACTGGGCGCCGAGGGCGTCGCCGACGGAGAGGCCGTTGAGCGCGTCGAGCGCCGGGCCGGTGTGAGGAGTCGTCATCGCGGGAAAGCCCACTCCTCCCGCCGCCCCCGCGTCAACCTCATTTGACCGGGCACTCCCCCGGCGGGCGATGTTCCGCATACCGCCGATCCGGGCGGGAACCACCCGGGCATGACCAGCGCCAGCTCCCTCGTCGACCCGCTGCTGCTGCTCGGCGCCGACCAGCAGCACATCGCCACCCGCGCCCAGCTGCGCGGGCTCGGCGTGCCGTCCGGCACCATCGCGCACCGGCTGCGACCCGGCGGGCCGTGGCAGCGGGTGCTGCCCCGGGTGATCTGCCTGCAGACCGGGCGGCTGACGGCGCACCAGCGGCTGCGGGCCGCCGTCGCCTACGCGGGGCCCAAGGGGCTGACCGCGCCGCTCGGCGGGCAGGTGCTGCTCACCGGGGTGGCGGTGCTGGCCGACGCCGGGCTCCCCTCGGCCGGGCACCCGGCCGACCTCACCGAGGTGGACGTGCTGATCCCCGCCCGGCGCAAGGTCGCCGACCGGGGGTTCGTACGGATCCACCGGTCGAACGGGCCGATGCCCGGCGGCTTCGAACGCGACGACGGCCTCTGGAGCACCTCGGTCGCCCGGGCGTTGGCCGACCTCGCGCCCCGGGAGAGCGGACGGCAGCGGTTCCGCGCGCTGTGCGCCGAGGCCGTCCAGCGCCGCCACTGCGAACTCGGCGAGCTGCTGGACCAGCTGCTCGCCCGGCCGGACGTGCGGGAGCTGCCCCGGCTGGCCGGGGTGGTGGAGGAGCTGACGGCCGGGGTGCGCTCGGTGGTCGAGGGCGAGGCGCGGGACGCGGTGCGCGGCGCCGGGCTGCCCGAGCCGCTCTGGAACCCGGTGCTCTTCCTGGACGGGCGGTTCCTGGCCGTGCCGGACGCCTACTGGCCGCAGGCCTGCGTCGCCCTGGAGATCGACTCCCGGGCCTGGCACCTGCGCCCGGCCGACCACGAACGGAGCCTGACCCGCGCCAACCGGCTGACCTCCGCCGGCCTGCCGGTCGTCCGCACCACCCCCGTCCAGCTGCGCCGCGACCCCGGACCCGTCCTCCAGGAGTTGGCCGTCCTCCTCGCGGGCGGCCCGCACGGCCCGCACGCCCGGATCAGCTGGCGCCGGGCCCGCTGACCGGTGCGCCGCCGCAGCCCGTCCTCAGCCCCCGCCGAGCAGCTTCCTGGCCGCCGCGACGCGCTGCACCGAGACCTCCCTGACCGCGTTCAGGGCGGCCTCGTTCCCGCCGATGAGCTGCTGCTGGTAGGCGGTCTGGACGGCGTACCAGGTACCGAGCAGCCCCACCCGGGACTTGCAGTCCATGTCGGCCACCGCTGTGGCCCGCTCCCGGTCCGAGACCGGGTCCGGCCAGTTCTCCGAACTCGGCTGGGCCGGACCGGAGTAGTGGTAGCCGAGCCCCTCCATGCAGGAACGCCAGGCGGCCAGCGCGGCCTTCACCCGGCTGTCGACGGCGGTCCGGTCGTAGGCCTTCGCCCGGAGTTCGCCGATCAGGTCGCCGGAGTTGCTCCCGACCCCCTCGGCCTGGAACCACCGCTCGATCTCGCCCGAGCACCCCCGGTCGGTCCCGGGGGTCGCGGGGCCCACCCGCCCGCTCCGCGGGCCGTTCAGCGCCTGCTGGTAGGCGTCGCTCCGCTCCACCCCGCCGGCCGCCGTGGTGCCGCTCCTGGAACCCGACCAGCGTGGCCGGTGGTAGCCGGTCTCCCGGGCGGCGGCGGCCGAGAGCAGCCCGAGGTGGTCCGAGTCGAAGGGGGTCAGCGGCGCGCGCACGGAGGGATCGCCCGGGTCGTAGTCGAATCCCTTGGCCTGCATGCACGTCCGGGTCGCCTGGCCCATCGCCCGGAAGATGACGACGGACTCCTCGGTGCCGATCGAGTAGCCGTCCAGCGGCAGCGCGACCCGGGCGCCGTCCAGCGGCTCCGCCACCACCGGCCCGATCGCCGGTTCGGGCCCGATGTCCTCGTCGCGCCCGCCCCCGGCGTCGGTGCCGCACCCCGCCAGCAGACCCGTGAGGGCCACCGCCGCGACCGCCCCGTGCACCCTGCGTAATCCCATACCGCCGCTCCCGTGAACGCCCCCGCCCTGGATGCCTCACGGTAGACCCCGCCGCCGGGACGGCTGCCCGCACCCCCTTCGGCGCTCAGCAGCGGGCGTCGATCTCCTGGAAGGTGCCGTAGTGGTCGGCGGTCCAGTACTGCTCGCCGGAGTCGCCGGTGACCACGCGGCGGGCGCCGCGGTCGGCGGAGCCGGGGGTGACGACGGTGAACTCGTGGTAGTAGCCGGAGGCCTTGCGCGGGAGGCGGTTCTCCCGGTTCTCGAAGACGATGCCGTCGGAGCGGTAGGGGTACGGGCCGCCCTCGGCGATCAGGCCGAGGGTGTCGAGGGCCTGGCCGGGCAGCCTGGTGCGGCAGACGTCGGGCATCGCCGGGTCGGTCGGCACCCAGGTGGCGGCGGCGGTCGCCGCGGGCGGGGTGGCCGGGGCGGACGGCTTGGGCGCGCTGGGCTTGGGGGCCGACGGGGCGGCGGAGGCCGAGGGGGTCCCGGACGCGGCCGCCGGGCCGGTGGAGCTCGCGGCGGCCTTGGGCGTGCTGCCGCCGGTGCCGTCGCCGCTGCCGTCGGACGCGACGTAGCCGACTGCCGCCGCGATCACGGAGAGCAGCACGGCGAGGACGGTCCACAGGCGGTTCTTGCTGGTCATGGGCTCCAGCTTGGCAGTCGGCGGCGCCGGGCGCGGTCAGCCACACACGTGGCCGCGGCCACATCCGCGGCCGCGCCGCGCCCGGACGCGGATGTGCGAGCGGCCGGGGCGGGTACGGACGCCGTTGTCCGTTCCCGCCCCGGCCGCGTTGCGTACGCCGGTTCTCCTGCGCCGAGCTCCGGTGTACGCCCCTCCCCGATGGAGGGAACCCGGTCAGCGGTTCGTGCCGCGCCGGGGGCTCGGGGTCCCCGTCGATCAGCGCGAGTCGCTGCCCGTGGACTCGATGGCGGCGCGGCCGGCCTCAAGGCGCGCCACCGGGATCCGGAAGGGGGAGCAGGAGACGTAGTCCAGCCCCACCTCGTGGAAGAAGTGGACGGAGTCCGGGTCGCCGCCGTGCTCGCCGCAGACGCCGAGCTTGAGGTCGGGGCGGGTGGCCCGGCCGGCCTCGACGGCGTGCCGGACGAGCGAGCCGACGCCGTCGCGGTCGATGGTCTCGAACGGCGAGACCCCGAAGATGCCCTTCTCCAGGTAGGCGGTGAAGAAGGAGGCCTCGACGTCGTCGCGGGAGAAGCCCCAGACCGTCTGGGTGAGGTCGTTGGTGCCGAAGGAGAAGAACTCGGCGGCCTCGGCGATCTGGCCGGCCGTCACGGCGGCGCGCGGCAGCTCGATCATGGTGCCCAGCTTGATGTCCAGCTGGACGCCGGTGGACCGGGCGACCTCGGCGAGCACCCGCTCGCACTCGTCGCGGACCAGTTCCAGCTCCTGGACGGTGCCGACCAGCGGGATCATCACCTCGGGGCGCGGGTCCCCGCCGGCCAGCCTGCGCTCGGCGGCGGCCTCGGCGATGGCGCGCACCTGCATGCCGAACAGGCCGGGGATGACCAGGCCGAGGCGCACTCCGCGCAGGCCGAGCATCGGGTTCTGCTCGTGCAGCTTGTGCACCGCCTGGAGCAGGCGCAGGTCGTTCTCGTTCGGGTCCTTGCGGGCCTCGGCGAGGGCGACGCGCACCGACAGCTCGGTGATGTCCGGCAGGAACTCGTGCAGCGGCGGGTCGAGCAGGCGGACCGTGACGGGCAGGCCGTCCAGCGCCTGGAAGAGCTCGACGAAGTCGCCCTTCTGCATCGGCAGCAGGGTGGAGAGCGCCTGCTCGCGGTCCTTGTCGTTGTCCGCGAGGATCAGGTGCTCGACCTCCTTGCGGCGCTCCTCGCCGAGGAACATGTGCTCGGTGCGGCACAGGCCGATGCCCTGGGCGCCGTAGCGGCGGGCGCGCGAGCCGTCCTCGGCGTTGTCGGCGTTGGCGCGCACGGCGAGCCGGCGGCGGCCGTCGGCGTGCGACATCAGCCGGTGCACGGCCTGGACCAGGCCGCCCTGGACGTCGGCGCCGGCGTGCAGGGTGCCCTCGAAGTACTCGACCACCGGGGACGGCAGCACGGGTACCTCGCCGAGGTAGACCTTGCCGGTCGCACCGTCGATCGAGACGATGTCGCCCTCTTCGAGGACCAGGCCGTCGGCGGTGGTCATCCGGCGGCGCTTGGTGTCGACCTCCAGCTCCTCGGCGCCGCAGACACAGGTCTTGCCCATGCCGCGGGCGACCACGGCGGCGTGCGAGGTCTTGCCGCCGCGCGAGGTGAGGATGCCCTCGGCGGCGATCATGCCGTCCAGGTCGTCCGGGTTGGTCTCGCGGCGGACCAGGATGACCTTCTCGCCGGAGCGCGACCACTTCACCGCGGTGTAGGAGTCGAAGACGATCTTGCCGATCGCGGCGCCGGGCGAGGCGGCGAGGCCCCAGGCGATCTGCTTGGACTCGGCGTTCGGGGCGAAGCGCGGGAACATCAGCTGGGAGAGCTGGCCGCCGGTGACCCGCATCAGGGCCTCGTCCAGGTCGATCAGGCCCTGGTCGACCAGCTGGACGGCGATCCGGAAGGCGGCCGCGGCGGTGCGCTTGCCGACCCGGGTCTGGAGCATCCAGAGCTTGCCGCGCTCGATGGTGAACTCGATGTCGCAGAGGTCGCGGTAGTGGTTCTCGAGCGTCTGCATGATCGCCATCAGCTCGTCGTACGACTTCTTGTCGAGCTTCTCCAGCTCGGACAGCGGCAGCGTGTTGCGGATGCCGGCGACGACGTCCTCGCCCTGGGCGTTGGACAGGTAGTCGCCGTAGACGCCCTGGGTGCCGGTGGAGGGGTCACGGGTGAAGGCGACACCGGTGCCGGAGTCCTCGCCGAGGTTGCCGAAGACCATGGTGCAGACGTTGACCGCGGTGCCCAGGTCGTTCGGGATGCGCTCCTGGCGGCGGTAGAGCCGGGCGCGGTCGCCGTTCCAGGAGTGGAAGACGGCGTGGATGGCGAGGTCCATCTGCTCGCGCGGCTCCTGCGGGAAGGCCCGGCCGGTCTCGCGCTCGACGATGCCCTTGAACACCTCGACCAGCCGCTTCAGGTCCTCGGCGTCCAGGTCGAGGTCGTTGGCGGTGCCCTTGGCGTGCTTGGCCTCGTCCAGGGCCTCCTCGAACAGCTCGCCGTCGACGCCCAGCACGGTCTTGCCGAACATCTGGACCAGGCGGCGGTAGGAGTCCCAGGCGAAGCGCTCGTTGCCGGACTGCGCGGCCAGGCCGGCCACCGAGGCGTCGGAGAGGCCGATGTTCAGGACGGTGTCCATCATGCCGGGCATGGAGAACTTGGCGCCCGAACGCACCGAGACGAGCAGCGGGTCGTCGGCCTGGCCGAGCTTCTTGCCCATCTCCTGCTCAAGGGCGTCCAGGTGGGCGCTGATCTCCTCGTGCAGCGAGGTGGGCTCGCTACCGGTCTCCAGGAAGACCTTGCAGGCCTCGGTGGTGATGGTGAACCCCGGAGGGACCGGAAGGCCCAGGTTGGTCATCTCGGCCAGGTTCGCGCCCTTACCGCCAAGAAGATCCTTGAGGTCCTTGTTTCCTTCAGTGAAGGAGTAAACAAACTTCTGCTGGGACGCCACGGGTCGGTCTCCTCGCACACGGTTGCCCTGACGCCGGAGAACATACCCATTTCGAAGGCGCTTCCGCGCCGCCAATAGGGCGTACGTCGTCAGGATCGGCAAGTAACCCGCTAGATCGAATGCACTGAATGGCGTTCACCTCTGGTGGTGAAATCGTCCGGCTGACGCTAGCGAGTGTTCAAGTCTTGAAGGCGGCGAAACCGGAAGATCACGCAACCGGAACGCTCGGTAGCCACCGGCGCCCCGGCCTGACGGACCGGCTTGATTTCCTGCACCCTCAGTGGCCGATCCGCCGCCGGCCCCCTTCGGGAAGCGATCCGCCCCCGACTTGTTCATTTCGTCCTGTCGGTCACCTCCGACCGCCAGGGTATGTGGCCAGCGTCACGGCCGCATCTCACCGCCTGGACGTAGGAGCACTGCGCCCATCGTCGCACTGCGTCCAGAAACGAGTCCTTTCCGTGACAGTCGACTGCCGAAAAGGAGCCCTCTTGGCCAGATCGGCTAAGAGGGCTGGGCCGCGGTGGCAGTCGGCCCTCAGGGGCCATTTTTGCCACTGCGGATACATCAACCGCCAGAGGTGTCCGATTCGGCATCCTCACCCGGCCGGGCGCAGTCATACGGATCGTCCAACCAGCCTTCCGGCAGAACGACCCGGTTGTTGCCGCTGGTCCGTCCGCGCGGCCCGTCGGCGCCGGCCGGCCAGGCCTGGGACTGCTCCACCAGGGCGAGGGTTTCGGCCAGTTCGGCCAGCGAGGAGGAGTTGGCCAGCTTCACCCGCAGCTCCGAGCCCACCGAGAAGCCCTTGGTGTACCAGGCGACGTGCTTGCGGAAGTCGATCACGCCGCGGGCCTCGTCGCCGAGCCACTCGCCGAGCAGCTGCGCGTGCCGGACCATCGCCCGCGCCACGTCGGCGAAGGTCGGGCGGGCGTGGTCCACCTCGCCCTCGAAGACCGCCACCAGGTCCTTGAAGAGCCACGGGCGGCCCAGGCAGCCGCGGCCGACCACCACGCCGTCGCAGCCGGTCTCGCGCATCATCCGCACCGCGTCCTCCGCCGACCAGATGTCCCCGTTGCCGAGCACCGGGATCCCCGCCGGGACGGACTCGCGCAGCCGGGCGATCGCCGACCAGTCGGCGGTGCCCCCGTAGTGCTGGGCGGCGGTGCGGCCGTGCAGGGCGATCGCGGAGACGCCCTCCTCGGCACCGATCCGGCCCGCGTCCAGGTAGGTGAGGTGGTCGTCGTCGATGCCCTTGCGCATCTTCATGGTGACCGGCAGGTCGCCGGCGTTGGCCACCGCCTCGCGCAGGATCTCGCGCAGCAGGTTGCGCTTGTACGGCAGCGCCGAGCCGCCGCCCTTGCGGGTCACCTTGGGGACGGGGCAGCCGAAGTTGAGGTCGATGTGGTCGGCGAGGCCCTCGTCGGCGATCATCCGGGCGGCCTTGCCGACGGTCACCGGGTCCACGCCGTAGAGCTGGATCGAGCGCGGCTTCTCGCTCGGATCGAACCTGATGAGCTGCATCGTCTTGGCGTTGCGCTCCACCAGGGCCCGAGTGGTGATCATCTCGGAGACGTAGAGGCCCTTGCCGCCGCTCTGCTCGCGGCACAGGGTGCGGAACGGCGCGTTGGTGATGCCGGCCATCGGCGCCAGGACGACGGGCGGCCAGACCTGCATCGGGCCGATCGACAGCGGCGCGAACTCGGCGCCGGCGGCCGGGGCGGCGGCGGCGGTCCTGGTGGCGGTCGCGGTGGTGTCGCCGTCGGCGGGGCCGGCCGCCGTCGCGGTGGCGGTGGCCGTCGCGGTGCTCGGCTCGGTGGGTTCGGGCGGGACTGTCATGCGCGGCTGACCTCGGGGACGGCGGGTGGGGGACTCTTCATTGTCCCCCACCCGGCCGAGCCGCCCGGGGCCCTCGGGCGGTCACCCGGCGGTGGGGGCGTCCTTGGCGAAGACCGACACCGAGCCGGAGCTGACCGAGACCCTGATCTTGTTCGGACTGGAGCGGTCGGCCAGCGTCGGGTCGATGCTGCCGCGGGCCAGCGGGGACGCCCCGCCGTCGAAGTCGTAGCGGGACCCCCGGGGCAGGCCCAGCGCCACCGAGCCCGAGGTCACCCCGATGTCCACGGCCCGCGGGGCTGCGGCGAAGCCCAGCTCCACCGAGCCCGAGGTCGCGGCGGCGTTCACGGCCGGGGAGCCGAGGCGGCTGCCCCGGACGGAGCCCGAGGTGGTGCGCACGGTCACCGGGCCGGACACGTCGGACAGGACGACGGCCCCCGAGGTGGAGAGCAGATCGATCTCCCCGGCCACCCCGGAGACGTCGATGCTCCCGTTGGAGAGCCTGCCGGTCACCGCGACCCCGGAGGGCACGTCCAGCTCGATCTCCGCGCCACAGCCGAGTTCGGTGGCCGGCAGCACCTGGTTGCAGCGCATCCGGACGTCGAGCCGGTCCTGGTCGAAGAGCGCCGAGACGACCGGCATCCGGACCATCCAGTTCAGGTACTGGCGGACCACCACCTCGCCCTCCCGCCCCGGCCTGATCCGTACGGTGGCGCTGCCGGTGTCCAGCCTGACCCTGGTCACCGCGACCGGGTAGGACGACTCCGAGCGCGTGCGTTGGTGCACCGCGATCGCCCAGGTCTGCACGGCGCCGACGACCAGTGTCACGGCGAGCACCAGCGTGCCGAGCACCCGCCAGGCCCGGTGGCCTCGGCGGGCGTCCGCCGAGGCCCGCTCTCCCGGTGTCCGCTCCCCCGCGCCGGACGCCGTCCCGCCCGCGGTCGTCCCGCCCCCCGTCGTCATCGTCATTCCACTCCCAGGAAGCGCAGCACCGCCAACACCCGCCGGTGGCTCTCGTCGGCGGGCGGCAGGTCGAGCTTGGCGAAGATCGAGTTGATGTGCTTGGCCACCGCGCTGTCGCTCACCACCAGGGCGGCGGCGATCGCGGCGTTGGACCGGCCCTCCGCCATCAGCGCGAGCACGTCCCGCTCGCGCGGGGTCAGCCGCTCCAGCGGATCGCGGTGGCGGCGGACCAGCAGTTGGGCGACCACCTCCGGGTCCAGCGCGGTGCCGCCCTCGGCGACCCGCTGCAGGGCGTCCACGAAGTCGTCGACGTTGGCCACCCGCTGCTTGAGCAGGTAGCCGACCCCGCTGGTGTTGCTGGTCAGCAGGTCCGCGGCGTAGCGCTCCTCCACGTGCTGGGAGAGCAGCAGCACCGCCACCTCCGGCCACTGCCGGCGGATCACCAGCGCCGCCCGCACCCCCTCGTCGGTGAAGCCGGGCGGCATCCGGACGTCCGCCACCACCACCTGCGGGCGGTGCTCCTGCACCGCGGTGAGCAGTTCCTCGGCGTCCCCGACGGCGGCGGCCACCTCGTAGCCCACCGCCTCCAGGACCTTGACCAGGCCGACCCTGAGCAGGACCGAGTCCTCGGCGATCACAGCACGCACGGCAACTCCACGGTGATGGTGGTCGGGCCCCCGACGGGGCTGAGCACGGACAGGGACCCGTCGACCGAGGCGGCGCGCCGGCGCAGACCGGTCAGGCCGGAACCGCGCGAGGCGTCCGCCCCGCCCACGCCGTCGTCGCTGACGACCAGGCGCAGCCGGCCGCCGGCCGTGCGCACCGAGACGTCCGCCCGGGAGGCCCGGGCGTGCTTGGCGACGTTGGTCAGCGCCTCGGAGACGGTGAAGTAGGCGACCGCCTCGACGGTCGGCGCTGTCCGCTCGGCCAGCTCGACGTCCAGCCGGACCGGCAGCGGGGCGCGGGCCGCGATGCCGGAGAGCGCCGCGTCGAGGCCGCGGTCCTCCAGCACCGCCGGGTGCAGGCCGCGGACCAGGTCGCGCAGCTCGTCGATGGCCGCCTGGGCCTCCTCGTGCGCCTCGACGATCACCTGCATCGCCTCGGGCGGGACGTCCTTGAGGGTGCGGCGGGCCAGGCCGAGGTTCATGGCGAGCGAGGTGAGCCGCTGCTGGGCGCCGTCGTGCAGGTCGCGCTCGATCCGGCGGCGCTCGGCGTCGACCGCGTCCACCAGGCCGGCCCGGCTCTCGACCACCTCCTCGATCCGGTGCTCCAGCTCGGCGGTGCGGCCCGGACCGAGCATCCGCACCGCGACCGCCCGGTCCAGCCGGGCCAGCAGGCGGACCGCCGTGGGCAGCACCGCGAGCAGCAGCAGGCCGCCGGCGGTGAGCGGGATGTCCGTCCTGAGCCACTGGTCGCGGACCGGCGAGGTGGGCGGCATCAGCCAGGTCCAGCCGAAGACCGTCGAGGCCACCAGGCCCGCGCCCCAGCCGTAGACGAGGGCCAGCGCGCCGGCCGCGACCAGCGGGCCGGCCACCAGGTGGTACCCGACCTGGCGCCAGCTGACCGTGGTGCGCAGCGAGGTGAGCAGGCCGGCGGGCGTGCGGGCGGAGCGCAGCAGCGGCGGGACCTCCACCCCGCGCAGCGCGCGCAGCCGGCCGCGCTGGGCGGCGGTGAGCGGGCGGATGGACAGCAGGGTCGCGCCCAGGAGGAGCAGCGTCGCCTTCGGGACGAGGGCGATCAGCCAGACGGGCAGGGCGAGCGGGATACCGGCGGCGAGGAAACGGGTGTCCCGCCAGGCCGCCGCCCAGGTGAGCCGGACGGCGCTCCTGGCGGGCGCGCTGGGCGGCGTCGTGGAGAGCACGGCGGACAGCCTAGAACGAGGTGATCAAGCGTCACCATGAAGGGGGCTGCCGAGAAATGGTGAAGCTAGGTACACCCCCGATTCGGATAGGTGCACTACCGACAACGCGGCTCGTGACGGCGAGCCTTGACGGCATGACGAGTACCGCATCGCACTCCGCCGTCCCGCCGCAGGGGCGTCCGGTCCACCGCACCGCCCGGGACGCTCCCGCCGCCCCGGCTGCTCCGGACGCTCCGGCTGCCCCGGCTGCTCCGGACGACGCTGCCGCTGCCGCTGCCGCCGTGCGCGCCGCGGCCGAGGGGCGGCTGCCGGTCGGGCCCGGCGCGCCCTGCCGCCCGGTCGGGCCGTGGTCGGTGCGCGGCGCGCCGGCCGGTCGCGGGCGGCGGGCGGCCCTGGAGGTCTACGAGTACGGCGAGTTGGTGGACGTGCTGGTCGCCGCCCGGCTCGGCCGCGGCCTGCTGCGCGGCGCCCGGGCCTGGTCCGGTACGGGCGCGGGCGGGCGCCGCCGCCCTCGGCAGGGGCTCGCCTGGGGGCGGCTGCCGCAAGGCGGCGCCGTTCCGGCCGTCGGGTTCACCGGCGGGCGGCCGCTCCGGCTGCCGGGGCGGCCCGCGCCGGTGGTAGCGGCGGGCGAAGTGGTCGCCGTCGCCGGGGAGTTCTGGCTCGCGTGGGCCGAGGGCGTCTTCGACGGCGTGCTCGTCGAGGCGGCCGGCGGGGCCGGGGCCGAGCGGGCCCCGCTGACCCGGGTCCGCGCCGCCCCCGCCGGCGCCGAGGGGTCCGGGGGTGTCCGATGAGCGCCGCCGTGCCGCCCGTTCGGCCCGCTCCCCGGGTCCGGGACGGCCGCCCGCCGGTCGTCCCGCCCGCCTCGCGGGTGCCCGGGTTCGCCGCCTTCGCCCTGCTGCCCTGGGTGGCGGTGCTCGCGGCCACCGGCGAGACGGCGTGGGCCGCGCTCGACCTGTGCGAGTTCGCCGCCCTGCTCCGGCTGGACGCCGTGCTGCGCCACCGCCGCCCGGCCGCCGTCGCGCCCGCCGCCGTGGTCGCCCTGCTGCTCGCGGGCGACGCCCTGATCGACATCGCCACCGCCGGCCCGGGCGCCGAGACGCTCACCGCGCTGGTGATGGCGGGCTGCCTGGAACTCCCGCTCGCCGCGCTCTGCCTGGTGCTCGGGTCGGCCCGCGCCGGACTGCCGTCAGCGGGCCGGCACCGCCACGGCCGGCGCCGGAACACCGGCCGCCGACGGCAGCCGGGTGGGCAGCCGGGTCAGCAGCGCGGCGCTCTCCTCGTCCTTCGGGGTGTAGACGACCATCCGCGGGCCCTGGGAGGGGCCCAGCCAGAAGCTCGTGTACTCGAAGCGCAGCAAGCCGGCCTCCGGCAGGAGGAAGCGCTTCAACCCGTTCCCCGGCCGCAGCACATCGTGCCGCTGCCAGGCCGCGTCGAACGCCGGGGAGGCCTTGCGCAGCCGGGAGAGCAGCGCCCGCCAGGCGGGCTCGCCCCCGTGCTCGCCCATCCCGGAGCGGAACCGGGCCACCATGACCTCGCGCTCGTCCTCGTGGTCCACCAGCACGTCACGGAAGCGCGAGGGGGTGAACGCCAGCCACATCAGATTGCGGTCCTCGGGCGGCAGCGCCTCCAGATCGCCGACGATCCCGGTGTACTGCGCGTTGTACGCCAGCACGTCGTAGCGGGAGTTGATCACCGCGGCCGGGTAGGGCGCCATCCGGTCCAGCGCCAGCCGGACACCCGGTGTGACGGTCGGGCACTCCCGCACCGGCGTCGGGTCCTCCGCCCCCGCCAGCGCGAACAGGTGGGCCCGCTCGCTCGGATCGAGCAGCAGGGCACGCGCCACCGCGTCCAGCACCTGGACGGACACCTGGATCTCGCGCCCCTGCTCCAACCACGTGTACCAGGTGACCCCGACGGCGGCGAGCTGCGCCACCTCCTCGCGGCGCAGCCCGGGCGTGCGCCGCCGGCCGGTCATCGGCAGCCCCACCTGCTCGGGGGTGATCCGCTCCCGGCGGCTGCGGAGGAACGCCGCCAGCTGCTGCCGCCGCGGATCGGCGGACGCTTTCCCGGTGCTTGCCGTGACGGTGGTCAGACTCATTCCACCAGGATGCGCCACTCGTCATCCTGTTTCCAGGTACTTCTTATACCCGGATAAACACACTCTGGTACCAGGGTGCGACGCGGCGGATCGTAGGACCGTGACCCAGCAACTGACCGCCACCAAGCCCCTCGCCCCCGCTTCGCCGGCCTCCCTCTCCACCCCTCCCCCCGGTCCTTCCCTCGGTCCTTCCCTCGGCACCGCCGGACTGGTCACCGTCCTGCTCGGGGCGTTCCTCCCGATGCTCGACTTCTTCATCGTCAACGTCGCGCTGCCGACCATCGACCAGGACCTCGCCGCAGGCCCCGCCGTGCTGGAACTGGTCGCCGCCGGCTACGGCATCGCCTTTGCCGTCCTGCTGGTCCTCGGCGGACGGCTCGGCGACATCTTCGGCCGGCGCCGCCTCTTCGTCGCCGGAGCCGCGGCCTTCGCCGTGACCTCGCTCGCCTGCGGGCTCGCCCCCGACGCCTGGTCCCTGGTCGCCGCCCGGGCCGCCCAGGGCGCGTCGGCCGCACTGCTGATCCCGCAGGTGCTCGGCACCATCACCGCCGCCACCCACGGCGCCCGGCGCGGTCGCGCGCTCTCCGTCTACGGCGCGGTCGGCGGCATCTCGGTGGTCATCGGGCAGGTGCTCGGCGGCATGCTGGTCGCCGCCGACCTGTTCGGCAGCGGCTGGCGCTCGGTCTTCCTGCTGAACGTCCCGTTCGCCCTACTGGCCCTCGTGCTCGCGCTGCGCTTCGTCCCGGAGAGCCGCGCCGAACAGGCCGCCGAGGTCGACATCGCCGGCACCGTCCTGCTCACCGCCGCCCTGCTCGCCCTCCTCGTCCCGCTGATGGAGGGCCGCGCCGCCGGCTGGCCGCTCTGGTCCTGGGTACTGCTGGCGCTGTTCCCCCTGTTCGCCACCGCCTTCGCCCTGGTCGAACGCCGGGCCGAGCGCCGCGGCAAGACCCCGCTGGTGCCGCCCACCCTGCTGCGCATCCCCGAGATGCGGCGCGGCCTCGGCATCGCCCTGCCCTACTTCGGCGGCTTCGGCGGCTTCATGTTCGTCATCGCGGTCGCCCTCCAGCAGGGCCTGCACCTCGGCCCGGTCGCCGCCGGCTGGGCGCTGGTCCCGATGGCCGTCGGCTACTTCACCGCCTCCCTCTCCGGTCCGCGCCTCATCGGCCGCTTCGGCAGCCGGGTGCTCACCGCCGGCGCCGCCGTCCAGGCCGCCGGCCTGGCGACCCTGGCCGTCACCGTGCTCGCCGGCCCGGACGGCTTCTCCCCGCTGCGGATGGCCCCCGGCGTCGCCCTGGCCGGCATCGGCCAGGGCCTGATCGGCACCCCGCTGTTCCGGGTGGTGCTCTCCAAGGTCCCCGCCGCCCGGGCGGGCGTCGGCAGCGGCGTGCTCGCCACCGGCCAGCAGGCCAGCCTCGCCCTGGGCGTCGCCACCCTGGGCTCCCTCTACCTGTCCCTCTCACCCACCC
>NZ_JBHVER010000119.1:0-24833 GCF_042802195.1 Kitasatospora sp. NPDC057500
CCGCCGTGCGTGGCAGGGCCCCTTCGCCTCGGGGCCGTCAGCCCCGGGCGCGCAGGCGGCGGACGGCGATGACGGTGCCGGCGCCGACGGCGGCGAGGGCGGCGGCGATGCCGGCGAGCAGGCCGTTCGGGGTGTCGGCACCGGTCTGGGCGAGCTCCGGGGTGCCGGCCGGCGCCGTGGTGGCGGGGGCGGCGGTCGGGGTGCTCTTCGGCGTGGCGGGGGCGGCGGTCGGGGTGCTCTTCGGCGTGGCGGGGGCGGCGGGCGCGCTGGTGGCCGGAGCGCTGTCGGCGGCCGGCGCGGCGGCGGTCGGCGCGGCGGCGGGCTTCGCCGGGGCGGGCTTCGTCGGCGTGGGCTTGGCCGGGGTGGGCTTGGCGGCCGGGGCCGTCGTGGCCTTGCCGGGCGCGTCGGCGCGGGAGACCGTCAGCGTCCGGCTGCTCTGCTTCCCGCTGGTGGACTCCGACCAGGCCGACAGGGTGACCGACACGGCGGAGAGGGAGGCCGGGGCCTTCGCCGACAGGCCGATCCGGAAGATCAGACGGCTCGCTCGGCCGTCCTTGAGGGACGTGAGGAGCGGGGAGGTGTCGATGTCGACGCTCCGCCCGTAGCAGTCGGCGCCGGTCGTGAGCTTCTTCCAGGCGCCGTTCACGAACACCTCGGCCGTGACGTCCTTGGGCTGCAGCTTCGCGCCCTTGCCGGTGACGGTGAGCGCCGGCGCGGCGATGTGGAAGTCGCCCCCGGTGAAGTTGGCGATCTGGGTGCCGATCTCGGCCTTCGACCCGCCGGGGGTGATCCGGCTCGCGGAGTCGAGGAACGCGCTGGAGATGTCGCCCCGGTGCTTCACCTCCAGCGCGGCCGCCGGGACCTCGGGGTTGTACGCCTTGTCGGGGCCGCCGCAGGCCGAGGAGGACTCGGCGGTCAGCAGCTGGACGGAGCCGGCGAGCAGGAGGGTGGCGGCGACGGTGGCGATCCGACGGCGCCGGGTGGCGGTGACGGTGTTGGCGGAAGCGCGCATGATGGACGTGTGCATGACAGGACCCCCCAGGGTCTGATGCGGGTGAATGAGGTGGTGGACGGTGAAGGTGACCGGCCTGCTCCTGCTGAGCAGCTGCGCCCCCCGGCACTGCCGGTCTCGCTTCCGCTTCCTTCGTCCATACAGACAACGATCGGGTCCGAAGGGTTGCGGGTGGTTCAGGGATTTCTTCGAGAGCTTTGGGCATTCCTCTGGTTGCGGACAGTGATGATCGGCATCTGATCGGATTCATAGGAATGACTGGTTGGATTCTTATGGTTCGTCCAGATCGGTGATCTTTTCGGCATGAGGTGAGGACGACACGCCGCGCCGGGTACGTCTTCGCGTCCACCACCCGGGCGACGCCGGGTGACCGGAACGTCGAGGACACACCCGTATGCCGCCTGGCAACCCTGGCCGGATCGTCCGGAGTCTGGCCGCGCTCGTGCTGGTGTCCACCGCCGTCCTCCCGGCCGCGCTCGAACTGGCCGGGCCCCCGCCGTTCGGGGTGATCGGGCCGGGTGCCCCCGCCGACCGCGCGGTGCCGCCGCACACCGTGGTGCAGCACGCCGACCTGCACACCGCCGGCGAGGCGCCGACCGTCGACATACGGCGCACCGGCGACCCGGCCAACCGGATCACCCTGGTCCTGCTCGGGGACGGCTACACCACGGGGGAGCAGGACCTCTTCCGCGCCCAGGCCGACCGGGCCTGGCGCGCGCTGATGGACATCGAGCCGTTCCGCAGCTACCAGGGGTTCTTCAACATAAAGCGGGTCGAGGTGGTCTCCCCGGTCTCCGGCATCGCCGAGACCGAGAACCGCGGCAGGCGCCCCGCCACCCCGCTCGGCATGCACTTCTGGTGCGAGGGCACCGCCAGGCTGCTCTGCGCCGACGAGGAGGCGACCGCCCGCTACGCCGGCCACGGCGACGGTCCGCAGTACCTCATCGCACTCGCCAACTCCACCGAGTACGGCGGCGCCGGCGGCACCGGGGTGACCACCCTGGCCGGTGGCAGCCCGGACGCGGGGCGGATCATCCAGCACGAGATAGGGCACACCGTCGGGGACCTCGGCGACGAGTACGACAGCGCGCCGGACGACGCCGAGTACCCCAACCTCGCCACCGACAACGCCGAGGAGATGCGCCGCAAGCAGACCAAGTGGTGGCGCTGGCTGGGCGCGGAGTCCCCGGACGGCGCCGGCGTGATCGGCGCCTACCGCAGCGCCAACGGCATCTACCGGCCCACCCAGGACTCGGTGATGCGCACCCTCGGCGGGGCGTACAACCTGCCTTCGCGGGAGGCGATCATCGAGGAGATCTACCGGCGGGTCAGGCCCACCGACAACCCCGTGCCGGCACCCGGCGACGTCACCGGCCGGCCCCGGCTGGAGGTCCGGCCGGTCCCGCTGTCCGGTGCCCGGCAGCTGCGGGTGGACTGGACGGTGGACGGCGCCCCGGTCGAGCCGCAGGCGGCGGACCGCAGCTGGCTGGACACGGCGAAGCTGCGGCTGGAGCCCGGGCGCGCCGCGACCGTCACGGCGACCGTCCGGGACACCACCGACTGGGTCCGCGACGAGGCCTTCCGGGACCGCTACATGACGCGCTCGGTCTCCTGGACGGTGGTCGGCTGAGCCGGAGGTGCCCGGGGACGGAAGGGATGGTTCGTGTCCGTCCCGGACACCCCGCCCTAGGCGTTCAATGATGGGATGACTAATCTGGGGCCACTATGACCGTGGAGCCCGCCAGTTCAGCCACCCCCCTGTCCGTCCCCGCTCCCCGTGCCGACGCCGGCCCCACGGCCGGCCCCGCCACCGGTCACAGCGCAGTCCACCCACCGGGCGGCCGGGCCGCCTGGCTCGCCTGGTCCATCGGCGTCAGCGTCTACGTCCTGGCCGTCATCCACCGCACCAGCCTCGGCGTCGCAGGCCTGGACGCCGCCGACCGCTTCGGCATCGGCGCCTCCGCGCTCTCCACCTTCTCGATCCTCCAGGTCCTCGTCTACGCGGCCATGCAGATACCCGTCGGCCTGCTGGTCGACCGGTTCGGGCCGCGCCGGGTGCTGCTGCTCGGCGTCGTGCTGCTCAGCACCGGTCAGCTCGCCTTCGCCTTCTCCGACTCCTTCGGCCCCGCGCTCGCCTCCCGGGCCGTGCTCGGCTGCGGCGACGCGATGACCTTCATCAGCGTGCTGCGGATCGCCGCCCGCTGGTTCCCCGCAGCCAAGAACCCCCTGGTCGCCCAGCTGACCGGGCTCGCCGGGATGAGCGGCAACCTGGTCACCACCGTCGTCCTCGCCCAGGCCCTGCACAGCGAGGGCTGGACGCCCACCTTCACCGCCATCGCCCTGCTCGGCGTCGCCGTCTTCGCCCTCGTCGCGCTCTTCCTCCGGGAGGCGCCCGCCGGGCCTGCCGGGGAGGCGGCGCCGGCCGCGCAGCCCCGGCCCGGCATCGGGCGGCAGGTCCGGGAGACCTGGCGGGAGCCGGGCACCCGGCTGGGGCTCTGGATCCACTTCACCACCCAGTTCCCGGGCAATGCCTTCGGCCTGCTCTGGGGCCTGCCCTACCTTGTCGAGGCCCAGGGCATGACCCGCGCCGCGGCCGGCGGACTGCTCACCCTGCTGGTGCTCTCCAACATGAGCTTCGGCTTCCTCTTCGGCCGCGTCCTGTCCCGCACCGCCCGGGCCCGGATGCCCGTCGTGCTCACGGTCATCGGTGCCACCGCGCTGCTGTGGGCGGTGGCGCTCGCCTGGCCCGGCGGCCACCCGCCGCTCTGGCTGCTGGTCGCGGTCGTCCTGGTGATGGGCAGCAACGGCCCCGCCTCGCTGGTCGGCCTCGACTACGCCCGCGCCCGCAACCCCGTCGAACGCCTCGGCACGGCCTCCGGCATCGTCAACATGGGCGGCTTCATCGGCACGATGATCACCCTTCTCGGCATCGGCGTGCTCCTGGACACCCTCAGCCCCGCCGGCGCCGACACCTACACGGCGAGCGCCTTCCGGTGGGCTTTCTGCTGGCAGTACGTGCCACTGGCGGTGGGCACCCTGATGATCCTCCGGCTGCGGAAGAAGCTCGCGGCGGTGGCGGTCTAGGGTTTCCGACCTGCGGAAACGGGGGTAGCACCAAGAAGTTCCTGGCGCTACCCCCGTTCGGTCAGCCCTCGTACGCGCGCATGAACTCGGCGATCTGAGGGGGCGTCCCGAGGATCCGGGCACCGTGCATCTCCACGAGCAGGTCCTCGTGACTGCGAGTCGGTGCCGCCCGGGCCTCGTCCCGCATCCGGACGAGGTCCACGATGTGCAGCTTCGGGCAGCCCGGGACCACCCGGCTGCCCCTGATCCCGACGCGCTCCCCGCTCGGGCACTCGAAGTACGGGCCGAACGGCGGCCCGCCGTCGTCGGGCCCGGGTAGCCGGAGGACCATCTCGCCGTGCCGGCAGCCGACCGTGCCGTCGGAGTGGACGGTGAGGTCCGGCCAGTCCTCGTGCTCGATCCGCGCGACGACGTACACCTGCTGCCCGATCGCCTCGGTGAGCGTCTCCGCCATCCGCCGCTGCTGGGTGGGGATGTCGGTGTCCCCACGGCGGACGGAGGGGAGGAGCTTCTGGGAGACCCACTGCTGGAACGGTTGGGCGTTCGGCTTGTTCGAGCGCATGATCAGCCTGTAGAGGCCGGCCTCGCTGATCACGTTCAGCATCGGGTTGCCGCGTCCGTAGGGTTTCTCACCTGCTGAAACGTGATTAACCTTCCCGAAAGTTAGGTTAATCGCGCGTGAGTTGACGACCCGCGCGTGTTCGAGTCCGACGATGTGGCGGACTCGGCTCGGGTTGATCCTCCCCAGGACCGTGCACACGTCCGCCGTGACGAACCACGGCTCGCCGTCGATCATCACGACCCTGATCGGCTGGCCCGTGACCGGGAAGCTCGACCGGACCAGCACCATCGCCTGTTCGTCGTCCATGGGGACGCCCCTCCTTCATCCGGGTGACTGCCCGGATCAACGAGGCCGAACGGACGGGGGTACTGGTCCCAACGTGACGTACGGGAGCACGAGGCGCACTCGCCCGGCGTGCACGGTGCGTGTACGCCGGGCGGGTGACGGCCAGGGGCTACGGGGTGACGGAGAAGTTGGCCAGGACGCGGTCGGCGAGCTCCCGGTCGCCGTCGACGGTCACCCGGTCCGGGCGGCCGCGGCCGCAGGCGAGGCGGACGTAGGTCTCCCAGTCGAGGGTGAGCTGGACGTCGGGGGCGAGGCTGATGGACTCGTCGACGGTGCCGCGCCCGGCGGAGTCGACCCGCACGGTGCGCAGGAACTCGACGGGCCCGGTGACGTCGATGACCAGGGCGGTGCCGGCCGGGGCGCCGGCCTGGTGGGCGACCGCCTTCGGCAGGCCCTCCAGCAGGACGTCGCGGGTGATCAGGGCCGCGGGGGAGTCGAGGTTGCCGGGGGTGCCGAGGGCGCGCCGCAGGTCCTGCTCGTGCACCCAGACGTCGAAGGCGCGCAGCCGCAGCAGCTGGTGGTACGGGACGTCGCGGCTCTGCTGTCCGGCCGGCCAGCGGACCGGCTCGTTGGGCATCTGCTTGGCGTTCCGCAGCGCGCGGGAGCGGCGGATGATCGTGTACTCCAGCTCGCTGGTCATCTCCAGCGCGGTGTGGCAGCGGCGCTTGTCGACGGGCAGTTCGAGGTAGCGGGCGGCGTCGGTGGTGACGTGGCGCAGGTCACGGGGGAGGGAGTGGATCGGGCGGGGGTCGCCGAGCAGTTCGGACTCGACGGCGATCACGTGCGAGACGATGTCGCGGACCGACCAGCCCGGGCACTCGGTGGCCCGGTTCCAGGATCCCTCGGGCAGGGGGGTCACCAGTTCGGATATCGCCTCGATGGACTGCGTCCACGCCTCGGTGTAAGCCTGCACGGTCTGGTTGTCCGTCACGGGAATCTCCGGCCCTCCGTCAGCTGCCTTGCCGCGCGTGCCCGCGGTCTCCTGGGTCGGCCGGGAAGTCCGGCTTTCGGGCGCACACGCTAACCGCACGTTACGCTGCCGGGTGAGAGCAGGGCAGCGCTTTCGGGTGACGATCGTAGGACTCTTGCCGTGGACGGTGGTACTGTGCGCGCTTCATTGATCCAACTCGCGGTCTCCGACGCCGAGCCGCCGGCCGAGCGGCGAGCCCGCGCGGCCGCGCTGGTGCGGGCGCAACGGGGATCCGACCTGGTGGTACTGCCCGAGCTGTGGCCGCTCGGCGGGTTCGCCTACGACCTCTGGTCGGACGGCGCGGAGGCCCTGGACGGGCCGACCTCGGACGCGATGGCGGCGGCCGCCAGGGCGGCGGGCGTCTGGCTGCACGCCGGTTCCATCGTCGAACGGGACCCGGACGGGCCGATCTACAACACCTCGCTGCTGTTCGCCCCGGACGGCGAGCTGGTGCACACCTACCGGAAGATCCACCGCTTCGGCTTCGACAGCGGCGAGGCGGTGGTGATGGGCGCCGGGCAGGAGATCGTCACGGCGGCCACCGAGGTCGGCACGCTGGGCCTGGCGACCTGTTACGACCTGCGGTTCCCCGAGCTGTTCCGGGCGCTGCTGGACGCGGGGGCGCAGGTGCTGGTGGTGCCGGCGGCCTGGCCGGAGCGGCGGCGGGAGCACTGGACGCTGCTGGCCCGGGCGCGGGCGGTGGAGGAGCAGGCGTACGTGCTGGCGTGCAACACGGCGGGGACGCACGGCGGGGTCGAGCAGGCGGGCCACAGCATCGCGGTGGACCCGTGGGGCCGGGTGCTGGCCCAGGCGGGGGCGGGGGAGGAGGTGCTGACCGTGGAGTTCGATCCGGCGGAGGTGGCGAAGGCACGCGCCGATTTCCCGGTGCACCGGGACCGGCTGCTGGGCATCCCCGCACCTGTTCAGCGCTGACGGGGCCCGGGGGAAGCCCCCGGTCCGGGGCCGGTACGGCGGCCACGGGCACGGGGGCGCGCCGGGGCGTATGGGGGGCTTGTACACGTCGGTGTCCTTTTTGAGAAGATGAGCCCTCGTCGTGTTACCAGCCCGTTTCTTCGCCGGTCTGCCCCCGTCAGGCCGTCCCGCCCGCCCGAGGAGGTCGCGCGCATGTTCGGCACCGGCGCGGGCGACAGCCGTCCCGTCATCCAGCGCAACAGCCTGCGCGAGCAGATCGCCGGCGCGCTGCGCGAGGAGATGATGGCCGGCCGGCTGGCGGCCGGGCGGAACTTCACCGTCAAGGAGATCGCCGAGCTGTACGGCGTCTCGGCGACCCCGGCCAGGGAGGCGCTGGTCGACCTCTCCGCCCAGGGGCTGCTCCGGGCCGAGCACCACCGCGGCTTCACCGTTCCCGAGTTCGGCTGGGACGACTTCCGGGAGATCTTCGAGTCCCGGGTGCTGATCACCGACAGCTACTTCCGCCGGCTGGCCGCCGACCCCGGCCCGCGGGACGAGAGCCGGGTGACCTCGCTGCGCCGCCGGGCGGACGCGGCGGTGCGGGCGGCCCGGGCCGGGAACCTGGACGTGATGGTGGGCTGCGACCGCCGGTTCTGGCAGGAGGTCGGCGGGCTGCTGGGCAACCGCCGGATCGGCGACTACCTGGACTGGCTGCGGGTGCAGTCGTGGATGTTCGCCGCGCGCTACCTGCGGACGATGCCCCAGCTGGCCGGGGTCTGCTGGGACGGCCACCTCGATCTGGTGGAGGCGATCGAGGCCCGCGACGTGCCGCGAGCCCACCGGATCGTCTGCGAGTACAACCTCTTCACGGTCGGGCTGCTGGCCGAGCTGGCCGGCCAGCCGGTGGAGACGGTGGGGGTGCTGCCGCTGCTGACCGGGCGTCCGCTCGCCGCTCCGGGCGGCGAGGAGGCCACGGCGGCGCCGCCCGACGCCCCGGGGGACTCCGCGCCGGGGAAGGCCGGGGCGGGCACCGGGCCGGGCGTCACCGAGGCGCCCGTGCCGGGTGGGCCCGCCCGACCGGCGGAACCGGGCGGTGCGGCCGGCGGCGCCCGGGGCCGGGAACGCGAGCTCGGCCGGGAGCTGGGCCGCGAACTCGGCCTGGGGCTCGGCCTGGTGCCGCAGCCGCGCGCGGTGCCGTACGGGCGGTTCGGCCGTCGGCTGCCCGATCCGTCGTCGGACCAACTGCCCGGGGGACGGCCCGATCCGCATCGCTCGCCGGGCCGGTAGGGTGGGCGGTCGTCCGTCCCGGCCGCCCCTCGTACGGGCCGTCCGGGCGCCGACCCGCCCATCCGCCGTCCGCCGCCGCGCGGCCGGTTCCCCGCGTCCGGAGAGGAAGAGCCGGCCATGGCCTGCGACCTCTGGCTCGTCCCGCTGGTGGACGTGCTGAGCCACAGCCCCGACAACCCCTTCCGGGACGACCTCGCGCTCTACAACCAGGTGCTGGCCTCCCGGGGCCTGCCCGAGATGCCGGTCTACCGGTTCGTGCCGGGGCTCAGCGGGGCGGTCGAGCCGATAGCCGCGTTCGACTACGACTCGCTGCACTTCCTGCGCCGGGCCTATCTGCTGGGCCTGACCGGTCTGGACATCACGCCGGTGGACGCGCTCGGGGGCGACTACGAGCAGCTGCTGGAGATGTTCGAGAGCAGCGCCGAGCAGTCCCACCTGGTCTGGCACTTCGACCACGCCGGCGCGTACGTGCCGATCGAGTTCGCCGCCCCGCTGGTGGAGGAGTCGCTGCTCGCCGCGGGCGGGCCGCTGGGTTCCAGCCACGGGCTGCTGCGCGAGTTGCAGGCCGTCGCCCCGGCGCTGGGCATCGACCCGTTCGACCCGCCGGCGCCGACCCGGCCGCTCGGCCCGACCGGCCTGGAGCAGCCGTTCGGACCGCCGCTGGACGACCTGCACCCGTTCGCCCGGGAGCGGCACGCCTGGGCGGGCCTGTACGCGGCGGCGACCCGGAGCCTGCACCAGGGCTCGATGATCGTCTTCGCCTGAGCCCGAGCCTGAGCCCGAGCCTGAGCCCGAGCCGCCGTCGGCGGCCGGACGGGTGCCGGACACCCGGAGGCGGGCCCCGGGCCCGCCCCCGCCGCCCGGGTCACCGCAGCGGTCCCTCCGGCGGCCGCTGGCGCGGCATGGTGGGCCTGGTCCCCGGGGGCGGCAGCACCCGCACCTGGGCGCCGACGCCCGGCTCGGCGCGCCCGCCCCAGCTGCCGGCGGCCTGGGTGGGCAGCCGGGTCATCCCGGCCCGGAACTCCAGCATCCACTCCGAGGTCTCGGTGCGGACCATGTCCGAGACGTCCTCGCAGAACCGCCGCAGCACCCCGAGGCACCGCTCGGCGGCCTCGCCCGCGGTGCCCTCGGTGGGGCCGAGCACCTCCCGGACGCACTCCGAGGCCCAGTCGAACTGGAAGGCCTCCAGCCGGCGCTGCAGCGCCTGCGCGGTGGAGACGTCGCGCATCCAGCCGGAGGTCAGGCCGAACACCCGGTCCGCGCCGTAACAGGCGGCGGCCAGCGCCAGCCCGACGTAGCCCCAGTCGGAGCCGTGCGCGACGGCCCCGGTGAGGTCGACCAGCGGGGCGGCGACCCCGCCGACCGCGAAGCCGGCCGAGCCGAACCGCAGCAGCCGGGCCCAGCGGCGCTTCCAGACCCGGTCCCGGCGGTACCACTCGATGGCCTCGACCGCCCGCTCCTCGGACCAGCGGTACAGCTCCTCCAGCCGTTCGGCGGGCTCGCCCCAGTCCCCCAGGGGGAACTGGCGGGCGCTCAGATCGGACCGGCGGCGGGTCGAGGCGCGGCGCGCCACGGTCGTGGCGGGCTGGTCCTCCTCGCCGATCTCCTTGCCCCAGGCACTCTCCTCGGGCTGCATTTCCGGCTGGCTCACCTGTGGGGCTCCCTGTGGCGGGCGGACTGCTGGTCTGGCTGGTTCCGACTCTGCGCGGACCGGCGTCTCCTCGGCCTGACGGCCGGTGGAACGCCGGACAGCGCGGCGGCCACACCGCCGTTCCGGGGCGTGTGGCGGGTGCCCCGGGGCGGCGTCACCGGCGGCGGCCGGTGGTGGTCCAACAGCACTTCTTACCGCCAAATGGCTTACCGTGTGGGCGCTTCGCCAATGATCGTTACCGGATTCGGCCACCGGATCCCGAGGTGGGAGGGTTGCGGCGGCCGGCGGGATTTCACCCGTCCGAGCGAGGGGCCGGTGACCCGCTGTCCTGACCCGGACACCGCGTGATGATCATCGGCCCGCTGAGCTGGAGGATCCTCCAGGGCTGTGCGTGCACCGGGCCCCGGCGCCCGTCTCTTCCTACGGGACCGGAGAGCGGCCGGAACCGGCCACCGGCTACCCTTGCGCAGCGTGAAGGTCCTCGTCATCGGCGGCGGCGCCCGCGAACACGCCCTGTGCCGCTCTCTGTCCCAAGATCCCGCCGTGACCGAGCTGCACTGCGCCCCGGGCAACGCCGGGACCGCGCAGGTGGCGACGGTCCACCAGGTCGACCAGCTGGACGGCGCGCAGGTCACCGCGCTCGCCCGCGGGCTCGGCGCCGAGCTGGTCGTGGTCGGCCCGGAGGCCCCGCTGGTCGCGGGCGTCGCCGACGCGCTGCGCGCGGCCGGCGTCGCGGTGTTCGGCCCCTCCGCCGAAGCCGCCCGCCTCGAAGGCTCCAAGGCCTTCGCCAAGGACGTGATGGCCGCCGCCGGCGTGCCCACCGCCCGCTCCTACGTCTGCACGACCCCGGCCGAGGCCGCCGAGGCGCTGGACGCCTTCGGCGCCCCGTACGTGGTCAAGGACGACGGCCTGGCCGCCGGCAAGGGCGTCGTGGTCACCTCCGACCGCGACGAGGCGCTGGCCCACGCCGCCGCCTGCGGGCAGGTGGTGATCGAGGAGTACCTGGACGGCCCCGAGGTCTCGCTGTTCGCGATCACCGACGGCACCACCGTCCTGCCGCTCCAGCCGGCCCAGGACTTCAAGCGCGCCCTGGACGGCGACCAGGGTCCCAACACCGGCGGCATGGGTGCCTACTCGCCGCTGCCCTGGGCTCCCGAGGGCCTGGTCGAGGAGGTCCTGGAGACCGTCCTGCAGCCGACCGTGGACGAGCTGCGCCGCCGCGGCACCCCGTTCTCCGGCCTGCTCTACGCGGGCCTGGCGCTGACCTCGCGCGGCACCCGGGTGATCGAGTTCAACGCCCGCTTCGGCGACCCGGAGACCCAGGTCGTGCTGGCCCGGCTGCGCACCCCGCTGGCCGGCGTCCTGCACGCCTCGGCCACCGGCACGCTGGACCAGCTGGAGCCGCTGCGCTGGGACGAGGGCGCCGCGGTCACCGTGGTGATCGCCGCCGAGGGCTACCCGGCGGCGCCGCGCACCGGCGACCCGATCGAGGGCCTGGCCGAGGCGGAGGCCGCCGACGGCACCGCCTACGTGCTGCACGCCGGGACGAAGGCGGCCGAGGACGGCCGGGTGCTGAGCGCCGGCGGCCGGGTGCTGTCGGTCACCGCGACCGGGGCCGGGCTCGCCGAGGCCCGCGAGCGGGCCTACCGGGCGGTGGAGCGGATCTCGCTGGCCGGCGGCCAGCACCGCGGTGACATCGCGCTGAAGGCCGCGCAGTAGCGGCCGCGCACCCCCTTTTCCCCCCGGACCCCCGGCGAGCGATCCGCGCGCCGGGGGTCCGGGCTTTCGCCGTGCCGGGGGCGGCGCCCGGCGCACCCCGCGCACCCCCGCGGGGCCGGCGGGCAACCCCCATGGACGCAGCCGCGGCCCGGCGTTTCGGGCCCGGGCCGGGCCGGAGCGGACTCCGGGGCCGGCGCACCGTTCGGCGGCCGGAATCCAGCCCATCGAGTGACAGCGGCCGCATCCGGCTGACGCAACCGGGCGCCCGGCCTTATGGTGCGCTGGACCACGGCGCCACAGGTCGGGCCGCTTCCGCCCGCCGCCGGGTAGCGGCGGTCGTGCGGGGGGATGCTGGACGGCGTCCGGCCGGACCGGACACGCCCGGGCCGTCCGACGCCGCCCCGGGCGGCCGTCCGGAATCCGGGCGGCGTCACCGGGACGAGTGGAAACCGGGGCGATCCGGAACACCCACCCGGACACGGGCGTCGAAAATGTCAGAAGCGCCACGCAGCATGAATCACCGGGGCTCGGCCGACACCGTTTCCCGGTCGGAACTGATCGTTTCGAATCGGCTCAGGGGCCCCTCGCCGGGCACCCGAGGGCTCCGAAGGGGGTGCCGCACCGTATGGCCGCTGTCGACACCGCGCGCGCTCACGCCCAGGCGGTCCTGCGGATCCGAGGACTCGCCCTGGCCGCCGCCGCGCTGCCCGCCGCCGCCGCCGTGGTCCTGCTGGCCGGCCGGTTCACCGGCCGGATCGGCTCCCCCGGCTCCCCCGACGCCGCCGGCTGGGACATCGCCCGCTGGACGGTCTGCGCGGTGGCCGCGCTCACCCTGCTGGTGGCCGGTGCGGCCGCCCGCCGGTACCGCGGGGCCGTCCCGCCGCAGACCCCGGCCGTGCCGCTCGCCCGCGCCCAGGCGCCCGAGCTGTACCGGCTGATCGACGACCTCGCCGAGCGCCTGGAGGTCCCCGCGCCCTCCGCCGTCGCGCTCACCCCCGACTGCGACAGCTGGCTGGAGGACGTCCCCGCCGCCCGTCCCCGCCGCCGCGCCCGCGCCGCCGGGGAGGAGCCGACCGCGCCGGTCCTGGTGATCGGCTCGCCCTTCCTGTGGTGGATGCGGGCGGGCGAGCTGCGCGCCCTGCTCGCCCCGGTGGTGGCCGGCACCGCGGCCGCCGCCGACCCCGAGATCGCCGCCGCCCGCCGGTTCCTGCGCGCCCTCGACGCCAGCCTGGACACCGGCGCCGCCCCCGGCCCGGCCGGCACCCCCGGGACCGGGGCCGCCCGACCGCCCCGGCGCGGCCCGGCCGCGCTCAGCGGCCGGATCACCGAGCGGATCACCCGCCGGCTGCTCGGCACCTGCCGCGAGCACGCCGCCGAGCTGGAGCGCTCCGTCGCCGGCTGGGCCTCCGAACAGGCCCGCGGCGTCGACTACGGCCTGCGGATCGCCGCCCAGGAGCAGGTCGGCCTCGCCTACGCGGGCTGGGACCGGCTGCTCACCCGGGTCGCCCTGCCCGCCTGGCGGCTCGGCCGGCACCCCGCCCACCTCAACGCGGGCGTGGTCGCCGCGCTCACCGAACTGTCCCGGCGCGACCGGCTGGCCGACGGCTACGGCAGCCGGCTCGGCGACCGCCCGGCCTGCGACCTGCTGGAGGAGCCCGGCGCGGTGGACGCCGCGGTCTCCCGGCTCGCCGCCGAGCTGTTCTTCGGCGCGCCCGCCTCCGGCGGCTGGCGCGAGCTGGAGTGGGCCGACTACCCGGCCGAGGCGGTGGACGCCGGCTGGCGGGCCCGCGCCGCCGCCCTGCAGTCCGCCCTGGACCTGCTCGCCCCGCAGTCCCGCCCCGGCGCCCCGACGCTGACCCGGCTGCTGGGCCGGCTCGCCGACGGCGACGGCGAGCGGCTGGCCGCCGTCCTCGCCGCCCAGTCGGTCCGCACCACCGCGCCCGCGCCGCTGCTCGAACCGGTCCGCACCGGACGGGACGTGCTGGTCGACCACGTCACCGCGATGGTCTGCTGCGCCGCCGTGGACACCGCGGGAGCCGTCCCCGGGCTGGACTGGCTGGACGGCCCGGTGCTGCTGCTCGGCGGGGTCCGCCGCACCGACCTCGCCGAACCGGTCGCCCAGGCCGTCGAACAGGGCCAGGACGGCCCGCTGCGGGCCTGGCTGGACGCCGCCGACGTCCGGCTGGAGAAGCCCGTCCGGCTCTGACCGGCACCCCCGGGGGGAGGGGCGCGAACCCCCTCGGTGAGCGCCCCCGACCGCCCCGACCGCCCCGGGTCTTCGCAGGCCGGAGGCCCTCCCTCCGCCGGGCCGGAAGATTCCCGCCACTAGTTGCTACCGTGGGGTGACGCAGCGCCAGCACGGTGTGGTGTATTAGTCCGCACGCACATCCGGGAGGCACATGCCAACCGGCGGAGGTGCACCTGGGAGGGGCGCGCGTGGGGACCGAACTCAACCGCCGCTGGGAGTCCGGGACGCACGCGCACAGCGTCTCCGACCCCTTCGGCCAGGGCCCGCTGCCCTGGCTGCGCAGCCCGGACCGGTACCTCGCCGGCACCGAGGGCGACGTCCCCTGGTACGTCTCGGTGGACGCCCCCGGGCAGCGCCCGCTCGCCGCGGCCGGCGTGCGCGGCAAGCCCCCGGTCGGCACCCCGCTGAGCGCCAACGACGAGGAACAGCAGATCAAGGGCTTCGCCTCGGCCGGCGTGGTCCGCCCCGGCGGCTCGGTGGACCTGCGGGTCACCGTCAACCCGCCCCGCGAGTTCACCGTCGACGTCTACCGGATCGGCCACTACGCGGGCGACGGCGCCCACCACATGACCTCCAGCCCGCTGATCGCCGGCATGGTCCAGCCCGCCCCGCTGGTGGCCGGCCGGACCGTCTCCTGCCACCACTGGTGGCACACCTGGCGGCTGCAGATCCCGCCGCACTGGCGCCCCGGCGCGTACGTCGCCGTGCTCACCACCGCCGACATGCTGCACCGCAGCCACATCCCCTTCACCGTCCGGGACTTCGAGGACCGGACCCGGGCCGCCGAACTGCTGCTGGTCGTCCCCGACGTCACCTGGCAGGCGTACAACCTCTTCCCGGAGGACGGCCGCAGCGGCGCCAGCCTCTACCACGCCTGGGACGGCGGCCTGCTGGTCGGCGAGCCCGAGGCGGCCGTCACCGTCTCCTTCGACCGCCCGCACGCCACCGCCGGCCTCCCGCTGCACGTCGGCCACGCCTACGACTTCATCCGCTGGGCCGAGCGCTACGGCTACGACCTCTCCTACGCCACCGCCACCGACCTGCACGCCGGACTGGTCGACGCCTCCCGGCACCGGGCACTGGTCTTCCCCGGCCACGACGAGTACTGGTCCGAGCCGATGCGCCGCGCCGTCGAAGGGGCCAGGGACGGCGGCACCTCGCTGGTCTTCCTCTCCGCCAACACCATGTACTGGCGGGTCGAGCTGAGCCCCGGCCCCTCCGGCGAGCCCAACCGGATGCTCAACTGCCGCAAGCGCCAGAAGGTCCGCCCCGACAACCCGGCCGCCGGGGCGCCCGGCGCCGCCAGCGCGCTGTGGCGCGACGCCGGCGAGCCGGAGCAGCACCTGCTCGGCCTCCAGTACTCCGGCCGGGTCGCCACCGCCGTCCCGCTCGTCGCCCGGCACACCGCGCACTGGTTCTGGGCCGGCACCGGACTGCACGAGGGCGACGGGCTGCCCGGACTGGTGGCCGGCGAGGCGGACCGCTACTACCCCAAGGTCGCCCTGCCCGGGCACACCGAACGGGTGCTGCTCGCCCACTCCCCGTACCAGGACCCGGCCGGGCGCACCCGCTACCAGGAGACCTCGCTCTACCGGGCGCCCAGCGGCGCCTACGTGTTCGCCTCCGGCACCTTCGCCTGGTCGCCCGCGCTGAACCGCCCCGGGCTCACCGACGAGCGGATCCAGCGCGCCACCGCCAACCTGCTGGACCGCCTCTGCAAGAACGGCTGAACGCCCCTCGGACCGGTGCGCACGGGTGGTCATGACAGACTCGACCCCAGTGACCTCCCCTTTCGCGCCGCACCGCCCGCGAACGACCCCTGAGGACTGAGACGACCTTGAGCGGATTTGTCACCAAGCCCGAGCCGGTCCAGGTACCCGGCCTGGTCCACCTGCACACCGGCAAGGTGCGCGACCTGTACCGCACCGAGTCGGGTGACCTCGTGATGGTCGCCAGCGACCGCACCTCCGCCTACGACTGGGTGCTGCCCAACGAGATCCCGGACAAGGGCCGCATCCTCACCCAGCTCTCGCTGTGGTGGTTCGAGCGGATCGCGGACATCGTGCCCAACCACGTGATCTCCACCGAGGTCCCGGCCGGCGCCCCGGCCGACTGGAAGGGCCGCACCCTGGTCTGCCGCAGCCTGGACATGGTCCCGGTCGAGTGCGTGGCCCGCGGCTACCTGGCCGGCTCCGGCCTGGAGGAGTACCGCGACTCCCGCACCGTCTGCGGCATCGCCCTGCCCGAGGGCCTGGACGACGGCTCCGAGCTGCCCGCCCCGGTCTACACCCCGGCGCTCAAGGCCGAGGTCGGCGAGCACGACGAGAACGTCCCCTACGAGGAGACCGCCCGCCGGGTCGGCGCCGAACTGGCCGCCCAACTGCGCCAGACCACCCTGGCCGTCTACTCCCGGGCCCGGGACATCGCCCGCGAGCGGGGCATCATCCTGGCCGACACCAAGTTCGAGTTCGGCCTGCTGGACGGCGCGCTGGTGATCGGCGACGAGGTGCTGACCCCGGACTCCTCGCGGTTCTGGCCGGCCGACGAGTGGGAGCCGGGCCGCTCGCAGCCCTCCTTCGACAAGCAGATCGTCCGCGACTGGCTGACCTCCCCGGCCTCCGGCTGGGACCGCCGCAGCGAGCAGCCGCCGCCGAGCCTGCCCGCCGAGGTGGTCGAGAAGGTCCGCGCCAAGTACGTCGAGGCCTACGAGCGGCTGACCGGCCTCAGCTGGGCCTGAGCCCGGTGGACGCCCGCGGGCCCGGCGGTCAGATCCAGCCGTGCTCGCGGGCGATCCGCACCGCCGCGTGCCGGTTCTCCGCGCCCAGCTTGGCGGCGGCCGAGGACAGGTAGTTGCGGACGGTGCCCTGGGAGAGCGAGGCCCGTTCGGCGATCTCGGCGATCGAGGTGCCGTCCGCGGCGAGTTCCAGCACGTCCGTCTCGCGCGGAGTGAGCGGGCTGTCCCCGGCGGCGATCGCGTCCGCCGCCAGCTCCGGGTCCACGTACCGGCCGCCGGCCCGCACGGTCCGGATGATCCCGGCGAGGTCGGCCGCCGAGACCGTCTTCGGCAGGAAGCCCCGGACGCCCACCTCCAGGGCCCGCTTCAGGTAGCCGGGGCGGCCGTGGCCGGTGACGATCATGCAGCGGCAGTCCGGCAGCAGCGTGCGCAGGCTGGTGGCCACCTCGATGCCGTCCAGGCCGGGCATCTGGAGGTCGAGGACCGCGATGTCCGGCCGGTGGGCCTGGGCCATCGCCACCGCCTCCGGGCCGGAGGCGGCCTGGGCGACCACCGCGATGTCCTCCTCCAGCGACAGCAGCGCGGCCAGCGCGCCGCGGATCAGGTGCTCGTCGTCGGCGAGCAGGACGCGGACGGGCGCGGTGTCGGTCATCGGCGGGGCCTTCCGTACGGCGGTTCTCAGAGCGGGACGCTGGCGAGCAGCCGGAAGCTGCCGGGCGGGGCCTGCGGGAGGGTCAGCTCGCCGTCGTGGGCGGCGAGCCGCTCGCGCAGTCCGCGCAGGCCGGTGCCGCCGCCCTGGGAGGGCAGCGGCACGGCCGGTACCCCGTCATTCTCCAGCTCCAGCACCGCCCGGCCGTCCTCCCGGCGGAGCCGGATCGCGCAGCGGCCCGCCTCGCTGTGCCGCAGGACGTTGGTGGTGGCCTCGCGGATCACCCAGCCGAGCACCGACTGGACCGGGGCCGGCAGCCGGTCGGCGTCCTCGCCGAGGTCGATCTCGCAGGCCACGTCGGCGGAGCGGAGCACCGCGCGGGCGCCGATCGCCTCCGCGTGCAGGTCCGCCGTGCGGTAGCCGCGGACCACGTCGCGGACCTCGCGCTGGGACTCCTGGGCGATCTGCTGGACCTCGGCCATCTGGTCGGCGGCCTCCGGACGGCCGCGCCGGGCCAGCTGGACGGCCAGCTCGCTCTTGAGCGCGATGGTGGTGAGGTTGCGGCCCATCACGTCGTGCAGGTCCCGGGAGAACCGCAGCCGCTCCTCGGCGACGGCCAGCCGGGCCTGGGCCTCGCGGGCGGCGTCCAGCTCCCAGACCACCGACTGGAGCCAGGCGAAGCTGCGGCAGCTGCACCCGATGAGGAGCATCACCAGCGCGGTGCCGGTCAGGAGCCCGAGGCACGTCCCCAGGGTGGCGCCGGTCAGCAGCATCGCGGGGAGGACGGCCAGCAGACCGGCGGCCCCGGCGAGGGCCGCCCGGCGCGGGGGCAGCCCGACCGAGGCCGGACCGAAGGCGGAGAACAGGACGGTGGAGACGAGCGGGAGGGTGAAGACCACGGACTCCGCGTCGGAGGCCGCGCCGACCCGCGGGCCGAGCAGCAGCACCGCCCAGGAGCCGGCCACCGCGACGCCGCCGTTGAGGGCGAGCCAGCGCAGGTGGTCGGTGGGCCGCTTCAGGTAGTGGTCCAGCGAGGTGCGGTAGGCCCGCAGGGTGATCAGGGTCTGGGCGAACCCGAGGACCAGGGCGACCCGGGCGGCCGGGTGGGCGCGGTAGTCCGGGTCGGACGTGTTGATCAGCAGCCCGATCGGCAGCGGGGCGAGCGCCATCAGGTAGAGCGACCAGCGGAGGTAGAGCTCGGAACGCTGGGGCTTGGAGTAGCCCTTCCACGCGCGCACCGGATTCGCGACGCCCATCTGTTCTGCTCCCCCTTCGACCATGATCGTGCTGCTGCCTTCCTATCAGAGGTGGAGCGGGGAGCGGACCTGCGGTTCGGAAAAGTTCCCAGGTCAGCGGCGCGGCTCCCAGCGGAAGTAGCGGACCGCGGCCCAGACCGCGAGGGCGAGCCAGATGCCGCCGGTGACCAGGTGCGGGGCGGCGGTGGCCCAGGTGCCGGCGAAGCCGGTCGGGGCGGCGGAGCCGTCGGTGCCGAACCAGCCGACCCGGACCAGCTGGAAGGCCGGGGTGGTGGGCAGCAGGCGGCAGACGTCGGCGAGGCGGTCCGGCATGACCTCCAGCGGGATGAACAGGCCGGAGCCGAACTGGGTGAGCAGCAGGACCGGCATGGTGGTGATGCCCGAGCTCTCCACGGTGCGGGTGAAGGCGCTGGAGACGGCGGCCAGCGCCATCAGGGTCGCGACGACGAGGACCAGGCCGGCGGCCAGCAGGACCGGGTTGGCCGGGGCGGTGAGGTCCAGGGCGGTGGCGCCGACGACACCGATCACGGTGCACATCACCAGGGCCAGGCCGACCGAGGGGACGGCGGTGCCGGCCAGGATCTCCAGGTCCCGGGCCTCGCCGGTGCGCAGTCGCTTGAGCACCAGCTCGCCGCGGCGGGCCACGTAGGCGGCGGTGAGGTTGTAGTAGACGACGAAGGCCAGCACCATCCCGACCGCGCCGTTGACCAGCAGCGAGTCGACGTCCAGGCCGGGGTTGGTCTCGGCCTGCTGGGCGAGCACGTTCTGCAGGCCGAAGATCAGGAGGAGCGGCAGCAGCACCGCGGTGAACAGGGCGGTCCGGTTGCGCAGCAGCAGGGTGCCTTCGGCCCGGCCGAGGGCGAGCAGCCGGCGGACGGAGGTGCTCTTCGGCCCGGTGGCGGTGGCGGTGGCGGCGGTGGTCATCGGGCGAGTCCGATCAGCTTGCGGCGGGCGGGGGGAGCGGCGGGGGAGTCGGCCGGGGGCTGGTGGGCGGCCTCGGCGGCGATGGCCAGGAAGGCCTGCTCCAGCGAGGCGCTGCGGGCGTCGAGGGCGCCGAGGGCGATGCCCTGGTGGTCGGCCCAGCCGAGCAGGTCGGTCAGCGTCGCCTGGAGGTGCGGCGTCCGGACGGTGACCTTGCGGCCGTCGGCGGTGACGGTGGCGCCGGCCAGCGGGGGGATCGAGGCGCCGGAGAACTCGGGGAGTTCGAAGGAGATCTGCGACGGCCGCCCGGCGATCACCTCGGCCACGGTGCCGGCGGCGACGATCCGGCCGCCGTGCATGATCGCCAGCCGGTCGGCGAGCTCCTCGGCCTCCTCCAGGTAGTGCGTGGTGAGCAGCACCGTGGTGCCCTGGGCGCGCAGCTCGCGGACCAGCCGCCAGACGGCGGCGCGGGCCTCCGGGTCGAGGCCGGTGCTCGGCTCGTCCAGGAACAGCACCTCGGGCCGGCCGAGCAGGGCCATCGCCAGGTCGAGGCGGCGGCGCTCGCCGCCGGAGAGCTGCTTGACCCGGACGTTGCGGCGGTGGCCGAGGTCGACCAGCTCCAGCGCCTCGTCGAGCGGGCGGGCGTGGCTGGTGGTGCCGGCCCAGGACCGGCCGGTCTCGGCGACGGTGAGGTCGCCGGGGAAGCCGCCCTCCTGGAGCATGATGCCGATCCGGGGGCGGACGGCGGCGCGCTCGCGGTACGGGTCGCGGCCGAGCACCCGGACCCGGCCCTCGGTCGGGGCGGCGAGGCCCTCGATCAGCTCCATGGTGGAGGTCTTGCCGGCCCCGTTGGTGCCCAGCAGGGCGAAGAGCTCACCGCGGCCGACGGCCAGGTCGACGCCGCGGACGGCGTGGTAGCGGTTGCTGCCGGTGCCGTAGTGGCGGTGCAGGTCGGTGACCTCGATCACGTGATCGCCGGGGTGGTGGGGCTGGCTCGTTTCCATGCCCTAAGCCTCCCGTCGCCCGGCGGCCGAAGGCAGTGCGCGCCTTCACGAGAACCCGGTGCGGATCCACGGCTCGGCGATGACAAATGTCATGGGTGCGCGGGACGGAAACGCCGAAGGGCCCTCTCGACCGAGAGGACCCTTCGTACTGGAGCGGACGACGAGATTCGAACTCGCGACCCTCACCTTGGCAAGGTGATGCTCTACCAACTGAGCCACGTCCGCAGGATGGAACTATGTAATTGTGCTGTGCTCGCGCACTGCGAGCGGACGACGAGATTCGAACTCGCGACCCTCACCTTGGCAAGGTGATGCTCTACCAACTGAGCCACGTCCGCACGGCGCCTGGTGGGGCACCGGCCGCCGGTCCGGATCTCTCCGTTGCGGCGACGAGGAATACTCTACAGCATCCGAAGGGGTGGTCGTCCCGCCCTCGGGATGCGGGAGGGACGACCGGTGCCTGCGGTTGTTCAGTTCGCCTCGGCGAACGCCTCGTACACGTGCTTCGGGATCCGGCCGCGGGCCGGCAGCTCCATGCCGCGGGACTGGGCCCAGGCGCGCACGGCGGCCGGGTCCGGGGTGAGGGCGGTGCGGCGGAAGGACTTCCCGGAGCGGCTCTGGCGGCGGCCGGCGGCGACGAACGGGGCGAGGGCCTCCCGCAGCTTTTCCGCGTTGTCCACGGACAAATCGATCTCGTACGACTTCCCGTCCACGCCGAAGTGGACGGTTTCCGCGGCGGCGCCGCCGTCCAGGTCGTCGGAGAGCGTGACAACTACACGCTGAGCCATGGGCGTCAATCCTCTCGGGCAATTCGGCCGCCAAGGGCGCGGGCGCGCCCCCGGGCCTGATGTGCACCTATCGCGCACGTGCATACGGGCAGGCCGGATGGCCGTGCCGGATACGCAGCACTCGCCGCGGCAGGTGGCCCTATTCTGCACCCGAAGCGGGGAGAAATCGAAGAGTCCGGCTTTCTTTTCCGGATATTCACGTGTCTTCGCCGGGATGCGGGATAGTCGGTGCACTCGGCTGGCCGATCTGTCCGGAGTGCCGGTATTCGGGTGCTCTTCGGCCGTTCCCCCGGGGGTCCGGGAATCCGGCGAAAAGGGGCGCGCGGCGGGGGGTCCCGGGCGGATGGAGGCCTTGCAGCGTAAGGGTCGTGGGTCTACGCGCGTCACCATGCCCGGCCAGCAATCCCGCCCGAAACCCCCGGTAGTCTGGAGTTCCCCCGCCTCACGAAGACACCACCGGGAGTGCCAGTGGCACGCGTCGTAGTCGACGTCATGCTCAAGCCGGAGATCCTCGACCCCCAGGGACAGGCGGTGCAGCGCGCACTGCCCCGTCTCGGATTCACCGGGATCGCCGACGTCCGCCAGGGCAAGCGTTTCGAGCTGGAGCTGGAGGGCCCGGTCGACGACGCCGCGCTCGCCCGTATCCGCGAAGCCGCCGAGACCTTTCTCGCCAACACCGTGATCGAGGACTTCACGGTCCGCGTCGAGGAGGAGGGCAAGTGACCACCCGCGTCGGCGTCGTCACTTTCCCCGGCTCCCTCGACGACCGCGACGCCCGTCGCGCGGTCCGCCTCGCCGGCGCCGAGCCGGTCGCGCTCTGGCACCGTGACAAGGATCTCCACCAGGTCGACGCGGTCGTCCTGCCGGGCGGATTCAGTTACGGCGACTATCTGCGCTGCGGCGCGATCTCCCGCTTCTCGCCGGTGATGGAGACCGTCATCGAGCAGGCCAGGGCGGGAATGCCGGTTCTCGGTATCTGCAACGGCTTCCAGGTGCTGTGCGAATCGCACCTGCTGCCCGGCGCGCTCACCCGCAACGACTCGCTGCACTTCGTCTGCCGCGACCAGAAGCTGCGGATCGAGAACAACGGCTCCGCCTGGACCCGCGATTACGCGGTCGGCCAGGAAATCGTCGTCCCGCTCAAGAACGGTGAGGGCCGCTTCGTCGCCGAGGAGCGCGTCCTGGACGAGCTGGAGGCCGAGGGCCGGGTGGTCGCCCGCTACCTCGACGTCAACCCCAACGGTTCGTACCGCGACATCGCCGGCATCACCAACGCCGCCGGCAATGTCGTCGGCCTGATGCCGCACCCCGAGCACGCCGTGGAGCCGCTCACCGGTCCCACCACCGAGGGCCTGGGCTTCTTCACTTCCGTCCTGAAGCAGCTGGTGAACGCCTGATGAGCCTCGACACCGTCAAGAACGCCGAGCAGACCCCGGACGCCGCCCAGCCGTGGGCCGAGCTCGGCCTCAAGCAGGACGAGTACGCGCGCATCCGGGAGATTCTGGGCCGCCGCCCGACCGGCGCGGAACTCGCCATGTACTCGGTCATGTGGTCGGAGCACTGTTCGTACAAGAGCTCCAAGGTCCACCTGAAGCAGTTCGGCGAGAAGAAGCCCGAGACGGACGCGATGCTCGTCGGCATCGGCGAGAACGCCGGTGTGGTCGACGTCGGCCAGGGTTACGCGGTCACCTTCAAGGTCGAGTCGCACAACCACCCGTCGTACATCGAGCCCTACCAGGGCGCGGCCACCGGCATCGGCGGCATCGTCCGGGACATCCTGGCGATGGGCGCCCGCCCGGTCGCCGTGATGGACCCGCTGCGGTTCGGCGCGGCCGACCACCCGGACACCCGGCGCGTGCTGCCCGGGATCGTCGCGGGCATCGGCGGCTACGGCAACTGCCTGGGCCTGCCGAACATCGGCGGCGAGGTCGTCTTCGACTCCTGCTACCAGGGCAACCCGCTGGTCAACGCGCTGTGCGTGGGTGTCATGAAGCACGAGGACATCCACCTCGCGCAGGCCTCCGGCGCCGGCAACAAGGTCATCCTGTACGGCGCCCGCACCGGCGGCGACGGCATCGGCGGCGTCTCGGTGCTCGCCTCCGAGACCTTCGACGACACCAAGCCGACCAAGCGCCCGGCCGTCCAGGTCGGCGACCCGTTCCAGGAGAAGCTCCTCATCGAGTGCACCCTGGAGATCTTCGGCGAGAAGCTCGTCAAGGGCATCCAGGACCTCGGCGGCGCCGGCCTGTCCTGCGCCACCTCCGAGCTGGCCTCGGCCGGCTCCGGCGGCATGCGGATCGACCTCGACACCGTGCACCTGCGCGACCACACGCTCTCGCCCGAGGAGATCCTCATGAGCGAGTCGCAGGAGCGCATGTGCGCCATCGTCGAGCCCGACAAGGTCGCCCGCTTCCTGGAGATCTGCGAGAAGTGGGACGTCATCGCCAACGTCATCGGTGAGGTCACCGACGGCGAGCGGCTGGAGATCTACTGGCACGGCGACCTCGTCGTGGACGTGCCGCCGCGCACCGTCGCCCACGAGGGCCCGACCTACCAGCGCCCGTTCGCCCGCCCGAGCTGGCAGGACGCGCTGCAGGCCGACGCCCCGACCGCCGAGCGGCTGGCCCGCCCGGCCACTGGTGAGGCCCTGAAGGCCGACCTGCTGAAGGTCGCCTCGCACCCGAACCAGGCCTCCAAGTCCTGGATCACCGACCAGTACGACCGCTACGTGCTCGGCAACACCGTGCTCTCGCACGGCGAGGACTCGGGCATGATCCGGATCGACGACGAGACCAACCTCGGCGTCTCGGTCGCCACCGACGGCAACGGCCGCTACACCAAGCTGGACCCGTACACCGGCGCCCAGCTGGCCCTCGCCGAGGCGTACCGCAACGTCGCGGCCGGCGGTGCCAAGCCGCTCGCCGTCTCGGACTGCCTCAACTTCGGCTCCCCCGAGGACCCGGACGTGATGTGGCAGTTCGCCGAGGCCACCCGCGGTCTGGCCGACGCCTGCCTGACCCTGGGCACCCCGGTGACCGGCGGCAACGTCTCGCTGTACAACCAGACCGGCGAGGTCGCCATCCACCCGACCCCCGTGGTCGCGGTGCTCGGCGTCATCGACGACGTCACCCGCCGTACCCCGGTGGCCTTCGCCGAGGAGGGGCAGCTGCTCTACCTGCTCGGCGACACCGAGGACGAGCTGGGCGGCTCGGCCTGGTCGCAGGCGGTCCACGACCACCTGGGCGGCCTGCCGCCCAAGGTCGACCTGGAGCGCGAGCGGCTGCTCGGCGAGATCCTGATCTCCGGTTCGCGCGACGGCATGATCGACGCCGCGCACGACCTGTCCGACGGCGGCCTGGGCCAGGCCCTGGTGGAGAGCTGCCTCAAGGGCGGCCGTGGCGCCCGGGTCGTCGTGCCCGAGGGCCTGGACCCGTTCGTGTTCCTGTTCTCCGAGTCGGCCGGCCGCGCCGTGGTGGCGGTGCCGCGCAGCGAGGAGCTCCGGTTCAACGACATGTGCACCGCGCGGGGCCTGCCGGCCACCCGGATCGGTGTGGTCGACGGCGACAGCCTGGACGTCCAGGGCCAGTTCAGCGTCTCGCTGGCGGAGCTGAAGGACGCCCACACCGGCGTGATCGAGGCCCTGCTGGGCTGAGGCCGAGGTGCTCCCCGGGGGCGGACGGTTCTGCGGAAC
>NZ_JBHVER010000120.1:0-24821 GCF_042802195.1 Kitasatospora sp. NPDC057500
GCCACCTCTCCGGAGGTGGCGGCGGTCCTTTCGGTTCTCCCCCCGTGCCCGCTCCACGCAGAAAGCGCCCCCTCCCCGACCCCGAAGGGTCAAGGAGGGGGCGCTCGCTACGAACAGCGCGCCTAGTTGTCGCCGTCCTCGTCGATCAGGAAGCCCCGCATCGGCGCCGGAGCCTGCTGCATCGGCTGCGGCGGCTGCGGCCGCACCGCCGCCATCGGCTGGGTCATCCCGGCCGGCTGCATCTGCGGCGCACCCGAGTTCCCGCCCGAGGCCTGCGCACCGAAGCCCGGTGCACCCGAGTTCCCGCCGAAGGAGCTCTGCCCGCCGAAGGAGGGCTGGTTCCCGCCGAACGACGGCTGGCTGCCGCCGAAGCTCGGCGACGGGCTGCTCATCGCGCCGGCGCCGGCCGGAGCCATCGACGACGCGGCCGGCGGCAGCGAGGCGGTGGCCGGGATCCGCGGCGGGGCGAGCGAGTCGTCCGCCTGCGACTCCAGCTGGCGCAGCTGGGTCTCCAGGTAGGACTTCAGGCGCGTCCGGTACTCACGCTCGAACGCCCGCAGGTCCTCGACCTTGCGCTCCAGCGTGGCGCGGGCGGACTCCAGCGAGCCCATCGCGACCCGGTGCTTCTCCTGGGCGTCCCGCTCCAGCGCGTCGGCCTTGGCGCGGGCGTCCCGCTCCAGACCCTCGGCGCGGCTGCGGGCCTCACCGACGATCTTGTTGGCCTCGGAGCGCGCCTCGGAGATCGCCTGGTCGGCGGTCTGCTGGGCGAGCGCCAGAACGCGGGCGGCACTGTCGCCGCCGGGGCCCTGCTGCTGCATCGGGGCGCCCATCGGGCCGCCCATCTGCTGCGGGCCGCCCATGGGGCCGCCCATCTGCTGCATCTGCTGCTGGCCCATGCCCTGGCCCATGGGGTTGCCCATGCCCTGCGGGCCGCCGGGGCCGCCCATCGGCTGCAGCATCTGACCGCCCATCGGCTGGACCAGCTGCTGCTGGCCGCCCATGGTCTGACCCATCTGCTGCTGCGGGCCGCCGGGGCCGCCCATCGGGCCGCCCTGACCGGCGGGGAGCTGCGGGGCGCCGGACGGCAGGCCGAGCGGCTGGTTGCCCATCTGCTGCTGCTGCGGGCCGGGGCCCATCTGCTGCTGCGGACCGCCCGGGCCCATCTGCTGCTGCTGCGGACCACCGGGGCCGCCCTGCTGGCCGGGGACCGGCGGGCCGGATATGGCGGCCGGCACCGGGGCGCCGGGGCGGGCGTCCTGCGGCGGCTCCTTGCGCATGTTGGCCTGGTTCTGCGCGGCGGCCCGGGTCGCGGCGGCCAGCTTGGCCCGCAGGTCCTCGTTCTCGCGGAGGAGACGGGTCAGCTCCGCCTCGACCTCGTCGAGGAAGGCATCGACCTCGTCCTCGTCATAGCCTTCGCGCAGGCGGACGGTCGTGAACTGCTTGTTCCGAACGTCCTCGGGGGTCAATGGCATCTCTTCACCTCAACGTGATCGTCGGCACACCGGCATCCTGTCGCATCGCTCACCTACGACTAGGGCCGCACAAGCGAGATCAGGACATACACAATGATCATCAGTACGAAGAAGGACAGGTCGAGCGCCACGCCCCCGAGACGCAGCGGCGGAATGAACCGCCGCAGAAGCTTGAGCGGCGGATCCGTGACAGTGTACGTGGCCTCCAGGACCAGAACCATGGCCTTGCCCGGTCGCCACGAACGCGCGAACTGGAAGACCCAGTCCATCACCAACCGCACGAGCAGGAACACCAGGAAGACGGTCAGTGCGTAGTAGAGCACTGCCCACACGATCTCCATCGCGCTTCCCTCTCCCCTGTTCTCGGCCCTGGGGGCCACTCTCCTGTCGCTAACTCACTGTCGATCAGATCCACACGTAAAGTCGTGGCCGGGTCAGCTCTGGTTGAAGAACCCACCCTCGGCGATCCGAGCCTTGTCCTCCGCCGTGACATCGACGTTAGCAGGCGACAGCAGGAACACCTTCTGCGTCACGCGCTCGATACTGCCGTGCAGACCGAAGACGAGTCCAGCGGCGAAGTCTACGAGCCGCTTCGCGTCGGTGTCGTCCATCTCCGTGAGATTCATGATCACGGGGGTACCGCCACGGAACTGTTCGCCGATGGTACGGGCCTCGTTGTAGGTCCTCGGGTGCAGCGTGGTGATGCGGTAGGGCTCTCGTTCGTTCACGACCTTGGGCATGATCACCGGGGCGCTCTTCTCCAGGTTGTGGCGGCGTTCGGGTGTGATGGACGACACTGGGGCCATCCTCGGGGTCTCCTGGCGGATCGGGACGGCGGCCGGCACCGGCTGCGGGGCGATCGAGGAGACCGGGGCGGGCACCGGCGCGGCCGGCCGCGGGATGTCCTCGGTGCGTCCGGTCCGGATCGGCTCGGGGTCCGCGTCGTAGTCGTCGTCGGGGTCGTACCCCTGACCGTCGTACGTCTCGTCCTCCACGAGGCCGAGGTAGACCGCCATCTTGCGCATCGCGCCGGCCATGCTCCTGTCTCCTCCGCTTGTGGTGGACCGGCTCCGTCCCGGCGGCCGGGCCGAGCGGCCCCGCCTGCGGATTTCCGCGGTCCGCCCACGACGCCCCGTCAGGCCGACGGCCGGTCAAAGTTCGTGGTTGAGGGCCGCGGAGCTGCGATCCACGGTTGGCTAGCGCTCAGATAAGCTGCTAGCTTCTGTCCTATTTTGTCCTGCAGTCTGATCTACTACCCGGTGACGTTACCCGAGGGGTGACCGCACTCCGAGTACCGCCGTTCCGACGCGCACATGTGTCGCTCCGGCGGCAATGGCCTGCTCAAGGTCACCGCTCATCCCTGCCGACACCATGGTGGCAGCCGGATGGGCGGTCCGTACGGCGGTTGCGATTTCCGCCAGCCGATCGAAGGCCGCGGCCGGGTCGCCGGCCAGCGGTCCTGCGAGCGGAGCGACCGTCATCACACCGTCCAGGCGCAGCCCGGGCGTGTCGGCGATCGCGTCGGCCAGCGCGGCGACGTCCGCGGGGGCGACCCCGGCGCGGTGCTCGCCCTCGCCGTGCTCCTTGTCCAGCGCGATCTGGACCAGGCAGCCGAGGTCGGCGCGCCCGGCGTTGCGCACCGCCGCGCCGAGCGACTCCACCAGCCGCGGCCGGTCCACCGAGTGGACGTGGTCGGCGTAGCGGACGACCGAGCGGACCTTGTTGGTCTGCAGCTGACCGACGAAGTGCCAGGTAAGCGGAAGGTTTCTGCACTGCTCCGCCTTGGGCGCGGCGTCCTGGTCGCGGTTCTCCGCGACGTCGGTGACGCCCAGTCCGGCCAGCAGCGCGGTGTCCTCGGCCGGGTAGGTCTTGGTGACCACGATCAGCCGGACCTCGTCGCGCGCCCGCCCGGCGGCGGCGCAGGCGTCGGCGATCCGGCGCTCGACGACCTCCAGGTTGGTGCCCAGTTCCTCGTAGCGGGCACGCTGACCGTCCGTCAGCGCGTCCAGCCAGTCCTTGTCCGGAAACCGGTCGGAGTCATTCGGGAACGGTCCGTAGATGTCGTTCGTCATCAGTCTTCAGAGCCCAACCAGACGTAGCTCGCGAGCCGGCCCGTGCGCTGCTCGCGGCGGTAGGAGTAGTGATCGGCGGATTCGAGGGTGCAGACCGGTGACCGCACCAGCCCGGTGACGCCCGCGGCGGCCAGCTGGGCCGCGACTCCCTCCGGCACGTCCAGCGCCGGGGTCCCCCAGGAGGTCTGCGCGTGGGCGGCGGGCACCCGGTCGGCGACCTCGGCGCGCAGCGGCGCGGGCACCTCGTAGCAGCGGCCGCAGACGGCGGGCCCGGTGGCGGCGGTGATCCGCCCGGGCTCGGCACCGAGCTCCACCATCGCCGCGACCACCGCCGGGACCACCCCGGCGGCGAGGCCGGGCCGTCCGGCGTGGGCGGCGCCGACCACGCCCGCGACCGGGTCGGCCAGCAGCACCGGCGTGCAGTCGGCGGTCAGCACCGCCAGCGCCAGCGGCCGGTCGGTGACCACCGCGTCCACGGTCGGGGCCTGCCCGGCCGGCTGCCGCTCGGTCACCACGGCCACGTCGGCGCCGTGCACCTGGTTCATCCAGACCACGTCGGCCGGGTCGAGGCCGAGCGCGCGGGCCGCGATCGCCCGGTTCTCCCGGACGGCCGCCGGGTCGTCCCCCACCGCGCCGCCGAGGTTCAGCTCCCCGTACGGCGAAGTGCTCACCCCGCCCCACCGGGTGGTGAAGGCGAAGTGAGCACCGTCGCGGACCGCGTGGTCGATCACTTAAGGAAATCCGGGACGTCGAGTTCCTCGGCCGGGCTCTCCACGAACGGCTGGCGGGCCGGCTGCACCTGCGGCGGCACCGGGGCGGCGGTCGCGGTGGCCGGGGCCTCGGCCGGGCGGACGGGGGCGGCGCCGTCACCCTCCGGACGGGAGGTCACCGAGCCGATGCCGCCGTACGAGGGGCGGCCGGCCGGGCGCTCGGGGGCGCTGCCGCCGGACGAGGTGGCCGACGGGGTGGCCGACGCGCTCGCCTTGACCACCGGGTCGCGGACGATGGCCGGCGGCTGCCCGCCGTCGAAGCCGGCCGCGATGACGGTGACCCGGACCTCGTCGCCGAGGGCGTCGTCGATGACGGCGCCGAAGATGATGTTGGCCTCGGGGTGGGCCGCCTCGCTGACCAGCTGGGCGGACTCGTTGATCTCGAACAGGCCGAGGTCGGAGCCGCCCGAGATGGAGAGCAGCACGCCGCGGGCGCCGTCGATCGAGGCCTCCAGCAGCGGCGAGGAGATCGCCATCACGGCGGCGGCCTTGGCGCGGTCCTCACCGCGGGCCGAGCCGATGCCCATGAGCGCCGAGCCGGCGTCCGACATGACGGACTTGACGTCGGCGAAGTCGAGGTTGATCAGACCGGGGGTGGTGATCAGGTCGGTGATGCCCTGGACACCGGAGAGCAGCACCTGGTCGGCCGAGCGGAACGCGTCCAGCACGCTGACCTGGCGGTCCGAGATGGACAGCAGCCGGTCGTTGGGGATCACGATGAGGGTGTCGACCTCTTCGCGCAGGGAGGCGATGCCGTCCTCGGCCTGGTTGGCGCGGCGCCGGCCCTCGAAGGTGAACGGGCGGGTGACCACGCCGATGGTGAGCGCGCCCAGCGAGCGGGCGATGTTGGCGACGACCGGCGCGCCGCCCGTGCCGGTGCCGCCGCCCTCACCGGCGGTGACGAAGACCATGTCGGCCCCCTTGAGGACCTCCTCGATCTCCTCACGGTGGTCCTCGGCGGCCTTCCGGCCGACCTCGGGGTTGGCGCCGGCGCCGAGGCCCCGGGTGAGTTCACGGCCCACATCGAGCTTGACGTCGGCGTCGCTCATGAGGAGGGCCTGCGCATCGGTGTTGATCGCGATGAACTCGACGCCCTTGAGACCGACCTCGATCATCCGGTTGATGGCGTTGACACCACCGCCGCCGATGCCGACGACCTTGATGACTGCGAGGTAGTTCTGCGGTGCTGCCACGTCGAAGGCCTCTCGCCTCGAATTTCCGGGTCGGTTCGGTGCCCGCTGGGGGACGAACCGACGGATGTCGATGGGTAGGGAGCCTGGTTTCTGACTTAATGTCCGAAATGCCGACCGCCGACCCCAACCCTAAACTTGACCTTTAGGGTTAGTGCTGTGCCTCTGTCACATCACCAGTGAACACAGTCTGGTGACACAGGACACTAGGTGGCTCCGGCCACGTGTTTCAACGAACACGCCGAGCTTCCCTTTTTCTTTTGAGCCTATGTGATCATCGACCGGCGAATGAAACCGGGGTGACCACCAAGGGTCGGCCCGACGCGAAACCGCGTCAAGCCCGCCCTGCCTGAAGAAACCTACCGGATCATCCGGACACCGCAGGCGAGTCAGGGGCACTCACATCGAAGTTCGTACCCTTCTGATTCAGCAGCGCCACCAGCACCCGGGCTTTTCGATCGGTCTGCTCGGGACTCCCCCAGCGCACCGTCGAACCCCCGCTGAGCTGCAGCCGGACGTCGTCGTACGAATACACGAGGACGGACCCGGCCCGCTGCCGGACGTCCTCCGGCAGGCCGGCGGCCACCGCCACCGCGCCCTGCACCAGCTGCCCGCGGTCGATCACCGACTCGACGTCCAGGGCCTGCTGGCTCAGCTTCAGCTCCACCACCGGCACGCCCTCCAGGGGGCCCGCCTCGGTGGCGAAGCTCACGCCGCCCGCGTCGACCTGGGTGAACTGCCCGTCCTCGCCCTTGACCACGGCGACCGCCGTGCGCTGGGTGACCTTCACCCGCAGGGTGTTCGGCCAGCCCCGCCAGACCTCCGCCCTCGCCACCCGGGGTATCGCCTCGACCCGGCGGCGGGCCTCGTCGAGGTCCACCCGGGCCAGCGGGCCGGAACCGACCCCGCCGATCGCCGAGCGGACCTCGTCGGCCGTCAGCCGGTCGTCCCGCATCCCCTGCACCGAGACCGAGCGCACTTCGAGCACCGAGGAGAAGAACACCAGCCAGGAGAGGACGCCGAGGAGCACCGCGGACAGGGCGCCCAGCACCACCACCCCCCGCCGGGAGAGCCGGAGCCGAGGAGCGTACTCCTCGGCCTCGAACTCCTCGTCGAGGGGATCGGCGAGCCGGGCGTCAGCCACGACGGCGGCCGCCCCGGGCGGCCTCGATGGCCTCGTAGACCATGCCGACCAGCAGGTCGTCGGCGTCCCGGCGGCCGAACTCGGCGGCGGCCCGGCTCATGTCCCACAGCCGCTGGGGGTCGGTGAGCACCGGCAGCACGTTCTGCAGCACCCAGTCCGGGCTCAGCTCGGCGTCGTCGACCAGCAGCCCGCCGCCGGCCTTGACCATCGGCTGGGCGTTCAGCCGCTGCTCGCCGTTGCCGATCGGCAGCGGCACGAACGCGGCGGGCAGGCCGACCGCGGCCAGCTCGGCCACCGTCATGGCGCCGGCCCGGCAGAGCATCATGTCGGCCGCCGCGTAGGCGAGGTCCATCCGGTCCAGGTACGGCACCGGGCGGTACGGCGGCATCCCGGGGATCTCGTCGACCTGCGGCAGCTCGTTCTTCGGGCCGACCGCGTGCAGGATCTGCACCCCGTACTGCTGGAGCCGGGGGGCGATCGCGGCGATCGTCTCGTTCAGCCGGCGGGCGCCCTGCGAGCCGCCGGAGACCAGCAGGGTGGGCAGCCGCTGGTCGAGGCCGAAGTAGTGCCGGGCCTCCGGGCGGGCCGCGCTGCGGTCCAGGGTCGCGATGGTCCGGCGCAGCGGGATGCCGATGTACCGGGAGTCGCGCAGCTTGCTGTCCGGCGTGGAGACGGCGACGAAGTCGCTGTACCGGGCGCCGATCTTGTTGGCCAGGCCGGGCCGGGCGTTGGCCTCGTGCACCACGATCGGCACGCCGGCCCGCTTGGCGGCCAGGTAGGCGGGCATCGCGACGTAGCCGCCGAAGCCGACCACGGCGTCCGCCTTGACCCGCTCGATGATCTCCTGGGCGGCCCGGACGGTGCCGCGCAGCCGGCCCGGGACGGTGATCAGCTCGGGGGTGGGCTTGCGGGGCAGCGGGACGGCCGGGATCAGCTCCAGTTGGTAGCCGCGCTCGGGGACCAGCCGGGTCTCCAGGCCGCGCTCGGTGCCGAGGGCGGTGATCCCGATGGACGGGTCATGCCTGCGGAGGGCGTCCGCGAGGGCCATGGCCGGCTCGATGTGACCGGCGGTCCCCCCGCCGGCGAGTACGACATGCACCGAAATTCACCGCTCCCTGCGTGCCGGCCTGCCGGCCGGGCGCGCTGTGGTTCGTCGTCGTGGCAGCACCCGGGCCAGCTGCTTCCTGATCCGGGAGTTCTTGCTCCGGGCGGCCAGGGCCGCCTTCGCGCCCGAGCTGCTGCGTGCCAGGCAGAGCAGCACCCCGATCGCGGACATGGCCGACAGCATGGCGGAACCGCCGTAGGAGAACAGCGGGAGCGGGACGCCCGCGATGGGCAGCAGTCCCAGCGCCGACCCCAGGTTGATCACGGCCTGCGCCATGATCCAGGTGGTGGCGGCTCCCGCGGCGTACCTGACGAAGGGATCCTTCGTGCCGATGGCCACACGGATACCCGCGTAGCCTAGTGCCGCGAAGAGACCGATCACCGACAGCGTCCCCACCAGGCCCAGTTCCTCGCCGGTGGTGGCGAAGATGAAGTCGGTGTGCGCCTCCGGGAGCTGGCCCCACTTCTCCACGCCGGCGCCGAGTCCGGAGCCGAACAGGCCGCCGAGGCCGAACGAGTAGACGCCGTGCAGGGCCTGGAAGCAGGCGCCGGCCGGGTCGAGCTCGGTCACGCCGATGCAGGAGAGCCGCTCGGCGCGGTGCGGGACGGTGACCACCAGCGCGGTGCAGACCACGACGGCCACGCCGAGGGTGGCGACGAACAGCCGCAACGGCGCGCCGACCATCCAGAGCAGGCCGAAGAGCATCGCCACCAGGATCATCGAGGTGCCCATGTCGCCGCCGAGCATGATCAGCGCGAGCAGCAGCAGGGCGCCCGGGACCAGCGGGACCAGCAGGTGCTTCCACTGGTCGAGGGTGCCGGTCTTCTGCTTGCGGGCGAGCAGGTCGGCGCCCCAGAGCACCAGGGCGAGCTTGGCGAACTCCGACGGCTGGAACTGGAACACGCCGAAATCCAGCCAGTTCCGGTTGCCGTTGACCTCCATGCCGATGCCCGGGATCGCGACCAGCACCATGGCGCCGATCACCGCCAGCATCACCGGGTAGACGATCACCCGCAGCACGGCCACCGGCACCAGGGCGAAGCCGAGCAGCAGCGCGAGGCCGAGCACCACCGCGAGCAGCTGCTTGTAGAAGTAGAACTGGGTGGAGCGGTGCTGGCCCAGTGCGAGGATCTGCGAGGCCGAGAAGACCATCATCAGCCCGAGCACGACCAGCAGCAGCGCGGTGCCGGCGATCAGCAGGTAGGGCGTGAGCGGCCGGTCCAGGGCGTACCGCACGCGGGCCCGGAAGGCCTGCAGACGGGCCACCGGACCGGCCGACTTGTAGGCGGTGGTGGTGGCCGAGATCACCCGCAAGGACCCGGCCGGGCGCCCCTTCTCCGGCGCGCTCGAACCGCCCACCCTGCCGCTCCCGGCCACGCTCCGCTCCCCTTTTCGTGCCTCAGGGCCGGAGCCCGTCCATGTCCCCTACTGGTCCGCCAGCTCCCGGACGGCCGCGGCGAAGAGGTCGCCGCGCTCGCCGTAGTTGGTGAACATGTCCATCGAGGCGCAGGCCGGGGCCAGCAGCACCGTGTCACCCGTTCGGGCGAGTGACACAGCCGCGCGGACCGCCTCGGTCATCGCCACCGCGCCAGTCTGGCCCTCGGCCGCCTCGATCACCGGGACATCCGGGGCGTGTCGCGCCAGCGCCTCGCGGATCAGCGCGCGGTCCTCGCCGATCAGCACGGCACCGCGCAGCCGCTCGGCCGCGCCCTGGACCAGGTCGTCGAAGGTCGCGCCCTTGGCCAGGCCGCCGGCGATCCAGACGATCGGCCGGTACGCCGCGAGCGAGGCCGCGGCGGCGTGGGTGTTGGTCGCCTTGGAGTCGTCGACGTACGTGACGCCGCCGACCACCGCGACCTCGGCGATCCGGTGCGCGTCCGGCCGGAAGGCCCGCAGGCCCTCCCGGACGGCCTTCGGCTCCACGCCGTAGGCGCGGGCCAGCGCGGCGGCCGCGAGGGCGTTGGCGATGTTGTGGGGCGCCGGCGGGTTGACGTCCTCGACCGCACCCAGCTCGGCCGCGTTCTTGGCCCGGTCGGGCACGAAGGCGCGGTCCACCAGCAGGCCGTCGACCACGCCGAAGTTCGACGGGCCGGGCGCGCCGAGGCCGAAGCCGACCGCCCGGCAGCCCTCCTCGACGTCCGCCTCGCGGACCAGCGCCTCGGTGGCCGGGTCGGCCAGGTTGTACACGCAGGCGACGACGTTGCCCTCGTAGATCCGGCCCTTGTCGGCGGCGTACGCCTCCATCGAGCCGTGCCAGTCGAGGTGGTCGGGCGCCAGGTTGAGCACGGCCGCCGAGTACGGGCGCAGCGAGGGCGCCCAGTGCAGCTGGTAGCTGGAGAGCTCGACGGCCAGCACGTCGTAGGGCTCCTCGGCGAGCACCGCGTCCAGTACCGAGACCCCGACATTGCCGACGGCGGCGGTGCGCCGGCCGGCGGCGGTCAGGATCGAGGCGAGCATCTGGACGGTGGTGGTCTTGCCGTTGGTGCCGGTAACGGCCAGCCAGGGGGCCGGCTCGCCGGTGGCGGGCAGCGGCCGGCGCAGCCGCCAGGCCAGCTCGACGTCGCCCCAGACCTCGACGCCGGCCTCGGCGGCGGCGGCGAACAGCGGGCTGCTCGGCGGCCAGCCGGGCGAGGTGACGACCAGCCGGGTGCCCCCGGGCAGGGTGGCGCCGTCGCCGAGGCGGACGGTGACGCCCAGCGCCTCCAGCTCGGCGGCGCGGGCCCTGAGGCCCTCGCCGGAGCCGCCGTCCACGACGGTGACGCGCGCGCCGAGGCCGTGCAGGACGCGGGCGGCGCTGATGCCGGAGACGCCGAGCCCGGCGACGGCGACCGGGAGTCCGGCCCAGTCCGGGCCGGTCGGTTCGGGGGCGGTCATCCGGTCACCCATCCCGCGTAGAAGAGGCCGAGGCCGACGGCCACGCACAGGCCCTGGATGATCCAGAACCGGACCACGACCAGGACCTCGCTCCAGCCCTTGAGTTCGAAGTGGTGCTGCAGCGGCGCCATCTTGAAGACGCGCTTGCCGGTCATCCGGAACGAGCCGACCTGGATGATCACCGAGAGGGTGATGATCACGAAGAGGCCGCCCAGCAGGACGAGCAGGATCTCGGTGCGCGAGCAGATCGCCAGACCGGCCAGCGCGCCGCCGAGGGCCAGCGAGCCGGTGTCGCCCATGAAGATCTTGGCGGGCGAGGTGTTCCACCAGAGGAAGCCGAAGCAGGAGCCCATCAGGGCCGCCGCGACCACCGCGAGGTCCAGCGGGTCGCGGACGTCGTAGCAGTTGGAGGTGGCCGAGGCCACGTAGGCGCAGCTCTGGCCGTACTCCCAGACGCCGATGAAGGTGTAGGCGCCGAAGGCCATCACCGAGGCGCCGGTGGCCAGGCCGTCCAGACCGTCCGTCAGGTTGACGCCGTTGGAGGCGGCGGCGATCAGGAAGTAGGCGAAGATGACGAACAGCACCGGGCCGATCGCCCACTCGAAGTCCCGGACGAAGGACAGGTGCTCGGAGGCCGGGCGGCGGCCGGCGTTGTCGGGGAACTGCAGGGCCAGCACGGCGAAGGCGAGGCCGACGATGGACTGGCCGGCCAGCTTGGCCTTGGCCCGCAGGCCCAGCGAGCGGCGCTTGACGACCTTGATGTAGTCGTCGAGGAAGCCGACCAGGCCCAGACCGGTGGTCAGGAACAGCACCAGCAGGCCGGAGGCGGTCGGGCTCTCGCCCGTTATCGCCTTGGTCGCGAAGTAGGCCACCAGGGTCGCCAGGATGAAGGCGATGCCGCCCATGGTGGGCGTGCCCTTCTTGCTGTGGTGCGCCTTGGGGCCGTCGTCGCGGATGTACTGGCCGTAGCCCTGCCGGGCGAGCAGCTTGATCAGCGCGGGGGTGCCGACCAGCGACAGGATCAGGCCGATCATGCCGGAGAAGAGGATCTGCTTCATTACTCGGCCGCACCGTCCGCGAGGAGGGCCTCGGCCACCTTCTCCAGCCCCACCGAACGGGAGGCCTTCACCAGCACCACATCCCCCGGCCGCAGCTGACTGCGCAGCAGTTCGACCGCCGCGTCCGCGTCGGACACCAGCACCGACTCCTCACCCCACGAACCTTCGTTCCTAGCGCCCAGTTCCATGCAGGCCGCCTCGCGTCCGCCGACCGCCACCAGCTTGGTGACGTCCAGCCGGACGGCGAGCCGCCCGATGGCGTCGTGCTCGGCCAGGCTGTCCTCGCCGAGCTCCCGCATCTCGCCGAGCACCGCCCAGGTGCGGCGGCGCTCCGGGCCGCGCCCCCCCATCGAGATCAGCGCCCGCAGCGCGGCCCGCATCGAGTCGGGGTTCGCGTTGTAGGCGTCGTTGACGACGGTGACACCATCGGCCCGGTCGACGACCTCCATGCGCCAGCGGGACAGCGCACCCGCCTGGCTCAGCGCTTCGGCGGTGTCGTCGACGGTCATCCCGAGCTCCATCGCCACCGCGGCGGCGGCGAGGGCGTTCGAGACGTGGTGCTCACCGTACAGGCGCAGCTGCACGGGTGCGGAACCGGCCGGGGTGCTCAGCGTGAAGGATGGCCGTCCGGTGGAGTCCAGGCGAACGTCCAGTGCCCGGACCTCGGCCTCCGCGGACTCGCCGAAGAACACCACCCGGGCCCTGGTCCGCGCGGCCATCGCGCGCACCAGCCGGTCGTCGGCGTTGAGGATCGCCGCGCCGTCGGCGGGCAGCGCCTCGACGAGTTCGCCCTTGGCCTCGGCGATCGCCTCCTGGGAGCCGAACTCGCCGACGTGCGCGGTGCCGACGTTGAGCACCAGGCCGATCCGGGGCGGGGTGATCGAGGTGAGGTACTCGATGTCGCCCTTGTGCCGGGCGCCCATCTCCAGCACCAGGTGCCGGGTGGCGTCCTCGACCCGCAGGGCGGTCATCGGGTGGCCGATCTCGTTGTTGAGCGAGCCGGGCGGGTAGACGGTGTCGCCCAGGCGCTCCAGCAGCTGCGCGACGAGGTCCTTGGTGCTGGTCTTGCCGGCCGAGCCGGTCAGCGCGACCACGGCGGCGTCGGAACGGCCCACGACGGTGCGGGCGAGCTTGCCGAGGGCGTCCACCACGCTGTCGACCAGCACGGCGGGCACGCCGACCGGGCGGGAGGCCAGCACCGCGACGGCGCCGGCCCCGACCGCGGTGGCCGCGTAGTCGTGGCCGTCCACGTGCTCACCGACGAAGGCCGCGAACAGACCGCCGGGGCGGACCTTGCGGGAGTCGACCTCGACCGGGGCGGTCACCAGGGCGTCGGGGTCGGCGCCGGCCAGGGTTCCGCCGACTGCGGCGGCCACCTCGGCGAGGGTCAGTGCGATCACGGCTGCTCTACTCCTCCGGTGCCCCGGGCGGCCGTGGTCCGCGCGATGGATTCGCGCAGCACCTCCCGGTCGTCGAAGGGGCGGATCTCGTCTCGTACGTACTGGCCGAGCTCATGGCCCTTGCCGGCCACCAGCACGGTGTCGCCGGCCTGGGCGCGGGCGACCGCCAGTTCGATCGCCCCGGCGCGGTCGGGCACGACCAGGACGGCGCCGCGCTCGGCCTCGGGCACCGCGGCGGCGCCGTTCAGCATGGTGGCGAGGATCGCCAGCGGGTCCTCGCTGCGCGGGTTGTCACTGGTCAGCACGGCGGTGTCGGCGAGCCGGGCGGCGATGCCGCCCATCGGGGCGCGCTTGTGCGGGTCGCGGTCGCCGCCGCAGCCGACCACCACGTGCAGCCGGCCCTTGGTGACCTCGCGCAGCGAGCCGAGGACGGCCTCCAGGGCGTCCGGCTTGTGGGCGTAGTCGACCACCGCGACGTACGGCTGTCCGGCGTCCACCCGCTCCAGCCGGCCGGGCACGCCGGGGACGGCGGCGACGCCGGCCACGGCCCGGTCCAGCGGGAGCCCGGCGGTGGCGAGCACGACGATCGCGGCGAGTGCGTTGGCGACGTTGAACGGGCCGGGCAGCGGGACGCAGGCGTCCGCCTCGGCGCTGTCGGGGCCGAGCACCCGGAAGGTCGAGCCGACCGGGCCGAGCTGGACGTCCACCGCGCGCCAGTCCGCCTCCGGGGCGCCGGTGGCGGAGAAGGTGGCGACCGGGATCTTCGCCTCGGCGGCGAGCCGGCGGCCGTAGGCGTCGTCCAGGTTGACCACGCCGGCCCGGGACTTCCCGGGCTGGAAGAGCCGGGCCTTCGCCTGGAAGTAGTCCTCCATGTCCGGGTGGAAGTCGAGGTGCTCGGGGGTGAGGTTGTTGAACAGCGCGACGTCGTAGGCCACGCCGTCGGTGCGGCCGTAGACCAGGGCGTGGCTGGAGACCTCCATGGTCACCGCGTCCGCGCCGCGCTCGCCCATCACGGCGAGGATCGCGTGCAGGTCGGTGGCCTCGGGGGTGGTCCGCTCGCTCTTGATCCGCTCGTCGCCGACCCGCATCTCGACGGTGCCGATCACACCGGGGTGGCGGCCTGCGCCGCGCAGGCCCCCTTCGACCAGGTAGGAGGTGGTGGTCTTGCCGTTGGTGCCGGTGAGCCCGATCATCAGCAGCCGCTCGGACGGCCGGTCGTAGACGGCGGCCGCGAGGTCGCCCATCCGGGCCCGGGGCCGGTCGACCACCAGCAGCGGCAGGCCGGTGCCGGCCGCCAGTTCGGCGCCGGCCGGGTCGGTGAGCACCGCGACGGCGCCGGCCGCGGCGGCCTGCCCGGCGAAGGCCGCGCCGTGGTGGTTGGCGCCCGGGAACGCCACGTACAGGTCGCCGGGGCGGACCTCGCGGGCGTTGTGGGTGACTCCGGTGACCTCGGGTCCCTCGACGGGGTCGATGCCCAGCAGGCGGGCGACCTCGGCGAGCGGCCGGGAGCCGGTCCGGGCGGGGCGGGGCGGGCTCACGGTGATTTGATCGGGTTTCGGCACGGCGGAGAGGCTATCCGCCGAAGGGCGTCCAGGGCCAAACCGGGCCTTTTCCGCACCGGCGGCCGCACCCGCCAGGTCGTTGCTCATGGTCGATCACGGCTTCCACTCGACGGGCAGGTTGGGCGCCTCGCTGCCGCTCGGCGGGACCTGGAGGGTCTTGAGGGTGAACTCCATCACCTGCTTGAACACCGGGCCGCACAGCTGGCCGCCGAAGTGGCCGTTGACCGGGTCCTGGATCACGCAGGAGACGGTGACCCGGGGCTGGTCGGCCGGGGCGTAGCCGATGAAGGACGCGGTGTAGCCGCGGTAGCCGCCGGCGACCGGGTCCACACGGTTGGCGGTGCCGGTCTTGCCCGCGACCCGGTAGCCCGGGATCGCGGCCTTGCCGCCGGTGCCCTGCTCGTCGGAGACGACCGACTCCAGCATCTCGCCGAGGGTCTTGGCGGTCTGCTCGCTGACCACCCGGGACTGCTCGGGGGCCGGGGCCGGGGTGTACTTGCCGTCCGGCGCGGTGGTGCCCTGGACGACGCTGGGCGCCACCCGCACCCCGCCGTTGGCGATGGTCGAGAACACCGAGGTCGCCTGCAGCGCGTTGACCGACAGGCCCTGGCCGAACGGGATGGTGTACTGCTTGGACGCCTTCCAGTCCTCCGGCTTGTCCAGCAGGCCGGCGGTCTCGCCGGGGAAGCCGAGGCCGGTCTGCCGGCCGATGCCGAACCTGCGCAGGTAGTCGTGGAGCACCTGGTTGGCCTCGGGCTGGGTGGCGCCGAGGGTCTGGGCGGCCTCGATGGTGCCGATGTTGGAGGACTTGGCGAGCACGCCGGCCAGGGTGAGGTACCAGGTGTCGTGCTCGACGTCGTCCTTGAACGCCACGTCGCCGCGGACCAGCGGGTACGGCACGGTGACCTTGGTGTCCCAGGTGGCCTTTCCGGTGTCCAGGACGGCCGCCATGGTCATCAGCTTCGCGGTGGAGCCCGGCTCGAAGGCGTCCTGCAGGGCCGGGTTGCCGAGCTGCGAGTTCTTGGCCGTGCTCAGGTCGTTCGGGTTGAAGCCGGGCGAGGTGGCCATCGCGAGCACCTGGCCGTTCCGCACGTCCTGGACGATCACGTAGCCCTTCTCCGCCCCGGCGTTGGAGACCTGGTCGGTGATGGCGCGCTGGGCGGCCCACTGGATGTCCCGGTTGACGGACAGCCGCAGGTCGGTGCCGGGCACGGCGGGCTCCAGCGAGCCGCCCGCGGTGGGCACCAGCCGGCCGCCGGCCTGGGCGTAGCTGCTGTGGCCGTCCTTGCCCGCCAGCAGCTTCTGGTACTGCTGCTCCAGCCCGCCGGCGCCCTCGCCCTCGGCGTTGACGAAGCCGACCAGGTTGGCGGCCAGCCCGTCGGACGGGTAGACCCGCTTCTGGGTGTCCCGGTTGAAGACGCCGGCCAGCGGGTTGACGCACTCGTTGTCCAGCCGGGTGCGCCCGCCCTCCTCGGCGGGCTTGTTCAGCAGCCGCTTCTGGGCCTGGCAGGCCCGCGAGCCGGCCTGCTTCTCCAGGCCGGACTTGAGGTCGCTGATCTGGTTCTTGACGTCCGGGGTCTGCTGGGCGGCCAGCCGCTTGTAGCGGGTCTTGGGGGTGTGCAGATCGGCGGCGATCTTCTCCTGGGGCAGGCCCAGGATCGGCGCCAGCAGCGCCGCGGCCTGCTCGGGGGCGTCCGGCAGACCGGTCGCCTCGGGGGTGAACATCGCCGGGTCGGCGGTGATGTCGTAGGCGTCGACGGTGGCGGCCAGGGCGACGCCGTCGGAGGACGTTATCGAGCCGCGCTCGGCGGTGATCGGGATGTTCAGGTAGCGGTTGGTGTTGGCGTCGGCGGCCAGCGCGTCGGAGTCCAGCAGCTGGAGCTGGACCAGCCGTCCGGCGAAGATCGAGAACACCACCGAGAGCACGATGGTGATCACCCGCAGCCGACGGCGCGGGTCGGCCAGCCGGATCCCCCGGGAGGCCGGCCGGCGGGTCGGCGGGCGGCGCTGCGGGCGCGGCCGGGGGGCCGGGAGGCGGCCGTCGGGGCGGCGCTGCTGCGGGGCGCGGGGCCGGTCGGACTGCTCCCTCGGGGCCTGGCCGCGAGCGCCCTGGCCCTTGGCGGGCGCCGGCTTGGCGGGCTGTGCCTTGGAGCCCTGCGGCCGGGGGCTCTGCGGCTTGGGACTCTGCGCCCGGGGGCTCTGCTGCTTGGGGCTCTGCGCCTTGGGGCTGGGGGCGCGGCCGGCGGACTGCCCGCGCGGGGCGGCCGGACGGGGCGCGGCGCCCTTGACCGGTCGGCGCCCGTCGGCGCCGCCTCCGGAGGGCTGGCGGGGGGTGCTCATCGGCCGGCACCCCCGCCCGCGTGCGGCGACGGCTGCGCCGGGCCCGGGTTGACCTGGACGGTGACGTCGCCGCCCGGCGCCGGGCCGGTCGGCGAGGCGGCGGCGGTGGGCGGCGGCGGGGCGGCCGGGGTGCCGGTACCCGCGGGGGTGCCGGTGCCCGCGGCCGGCGCGCCCGGGGCGGGCTGTGCGGCCGGCTGGCCGCTCGGCTGGGTGCCCGGCGCGGGCTGCTTCCCGGGCCACGGTTCCGCGGTGGACCGTTTCACCGGCGGGCTGTCCTGGGCCGCCTTGGGCGTGCCGACCACCGCGCCGCCGTTCGGCAGGTCGAGGAAGGCCATCCCGCCGGCCGGCACCATGCCCAGCTCGGCGGCCCGGCGGGCCAGCGCGTCCGGTGCGGAGTTCTGGTCGATCTGGTGCTGCAACCCCTGCTGCTCGTCGGTCAGCACGGTGGTCTGCCGCTGGAGCCGGGACAGCTCGAAGGAGCCCTCGTTGAGCGCGGTGTTCAGCGCCAGCAGCCCGAGCAGTCCGGCCCCGAGCAGCAGCACCACCAGCACCGCGAAGGGTGTCCGCCCCCGCACCGGCCGGCCCGGGCGCACGGTGATCCGCGCCCTGCCGCTCTGCCCGGGGAGCAATCGGCTCCCCGCCCCGCCTCCGGCCACCGGCCCCACTGTCTTTCCTCCGCCCTTCGGACCGCCCCGGTGCCGGTCAGCCCCGGGTGCTTCGGTCCCTGATCCTCTCCGCCACCCGCAGCCGCACGGGCGCGGCGCGCCGGTTCTCCTCGATCTCCTCCTCCGTGGCCAGCTCGGCACCGCGAGTGATCAGCTTCAGCCAGGGCTGGTGCTCCTCGGGGATGAACGGCAGCCCCGGCGGGGCGGTGGTGGTGGCCCCGGCCGCGAAGTACTGCTTGACCAGGCGGTCCTCCAGCGACTGGTACGACATCACGACGATCCGACCGCCGAGCGCCAGCACGTCCAGCGCCCCGGGGATCGCCCGGTCCAGGACCTCCAGCTCACCGTTGACCTCGATCCGCAGCGCCTGGAAGGTCCGCTTGGCCGGGTTCCCGCCGGTGCGGCGGGTGGCGGCCGGGATGGCACCCCGCACCAGATCGACCAGACGCGCGCTGGTGGTGAACGGTTCCTTCTCGCGCTCGCGGACGATGACCGAGGCGATCTTGCCGGCGAACCGCTCCTCGCCGTACAGCTTGAGGATCCTGGCCAGCTCGCCGTGGCTGTAGGTGTTCAGCACCTCGGCCGCGCTGATGCCCCGGGTCTGGTCCATCCGCATGTCCAGCGGCGCGTCCTGGGCGTAGGCGAAGCCGCGGTCGGCCTCGTCCAACTGCATCGAGGAGACGCCGAGGTCGAACAGGACGCCGTCGACCGCGGGGACGTCCAGGCGCTCCAGCACCTCGGGGATCTCGTCGTAGACGGCGTGCACCAGGGTGGCCCGGTCACCGAAACGGGCCAGCCGCTCGCCGGAGAGCCGCAGCGCCGCCGGGTCGCGGTCCACCGCGATCAGCCGGACGTCCGGGAACTGGGTGAGCAGCGCCTCGCTGTGGCCGCCGAGTCCGAGGGTGGCGTCCACCACCACCGCGCCGGGCCGGGAGATCGCCGGGGCCAGCGCGTCCATGCACCGCTGCAGCATCACCGGGACGTGCTTGGGTGCCGGCTCATTGGTGGTCATGCGCTGTGGCGCCCTTCCTCGGTGCGAAAGCCGCCCGACGTCCGGGGAGCTCCGACCATTCTGACCCACAGGACCGCGGAGCCGTCGCACGGGCCGGGCCGCGCGGCCCGTGGTCCCCGCCCGCTCATGGGGAAGGTCGTGACCGCCCGGCGCCGGGGAAGGTGCGCCAGGTGGCACGGAGAGCGGGTGGAGGCCACGGGCCGCGTCGGTCACCGCACGGCCGGAAAGGCCCGGTTGACGGGCCCCGGCGGGTGTGCTCCACTGCGCCGCAACTCTATCGCGCACGCCCCGTCAGTCAATGGCCCGCTCCGGCGCACCACCCGGCCGGCGGTACGGATCACCGCAGGTCGCGACGGTGCTCGTGGCACATGCCAGGGGCCCGGCGCACCACCCGGTCGGCCGACTGCGCCCTGTCCGGGTGTTGTGGATATGCCTTCGGTCACAGGCGCACGCTCTGTAGCAATCAGCCCCACCACGAACGCGGAAATCGCACTAACGTCTTCACCATGACAGTGACCCCCGACCGGCCCACGCCGACCGCCGCTGCCGACTCCGCCGCACCGGCCATCATCGACCGCTTCGTGGCGGCCAACCGCGAGTACACGACGACCTTCCGCGACGGCGGAATGGACGCCCGCCCGGTGCAGAAGGTCGCCGTGGTGGCCTGTATGGACGCCCGCCTCGACCTGTTCGCCGCGCTCGGCCTCGAACTCGGCGACGCCCACCTCATCCGCAACGCGGGCGGGGTCGTCACCGACGACATCATCCGCTCCCTCACCATCAGCCAGCGCGCCATGGGCACCCGCTCGATCGCGTTGATCCACCACACCGGCTGCGGCCTGCTCGGCCTCACCGAGGACTTCCGGCGCGAGCTGGAGGCGGAGGTCGGCCAGCGTCCGCAGTGGGCGGTCGAGGCCTTCGTCGACCTGGACGGCGACGTCCGCCAGTCGATGCAGCGGGTCCGCACCTCCCCCTTCCTGCTGCACACCGACGACGTACGCGGCTTCGTGTTCGACGTCCACACCGGCCTGCTGCGCGAGATCCACTGATCCTCCACCCGCCCGACCGGCCCGGCCAGCGCCGTCCGGGCCCCGCCGGGCGTTCCCGGGCCCCTTCCGACCTGCGCGGCCCTTCCAAGTGGTGACTTCTGGCCTCCCCAGGGGGGAGAATGCGCCTGCCGGTCTGACCTCGAACCACCTGGGGCGGCCAGCCGCAGGCCGTCCCCCGGCACCCGGCTCCCGCACGCGGAACCGCACCCGGAGGGGCCGCGTCCAGCATGGGGTGGGGCCGGGCTCGGACGGAGCCGGTCGTGGTGTGCCAGGGAGCGAACGGGTGACGAGCTACAGCGATCAGGCCGGTCTCGACGGTCGTGCGGGGGGCGGCCGGGAGGCGACGGGCTACGCCCCGGTCGGCCTGCCGGAACTCGCCGCCGTCGTCGACCGGATCCGGGCCAACATCGAGAGCGTGATCGAGGGCAAGCCCGAGGCCGTCCGGATCGCCCTGACCGTGCTGCTCGCCGAGGGCCACCTGCTGCTGGAGGACGTGCCCGGCGTCGGCAAGACCATGCTGGCCAAGGCGCTCGCCCGGTCCGTCGACTGCACCGTGCGGCGCATCCAGTTCACCCCCGACCTGCTGCCCTCGGACGTCACCGGCACCAACATCTTCGACCAGCAGCAGCGCGACTTCGAGTTCCGCCCCGGCGCGATCTTCGCCCAGATCGTGGTCGGCGACGAGATCAACCGGGCCTCGCCCAAGACCCAGTCCGCGCTGCTGGAGTCGATGGAGGAGCGCCAGGTCACCATCGACGGCACCAGCTACGAGCTGCCCTCGCCGTTCATGGTGGTCGCCACCCAGAACCCGGTCGAGATGGAGGGCACCTACCCCCTCCCGGAGGCCCAGCGGGACCGCTTCATGGCCCGGATCTCGATGGGCTACCCCAGCCCCGAGGCCGAGTTCGCGATGCTCGACGTGCACGCCGGCGCCAGCCCGCTGGACGACCTCCAGCCGGTCGCGCACGCCGCCGACATCCTCAAGCTGATCGACCTGGTCCGCACCGTGCACGTCGCCGACCCGGTCCGCCGCTACGCCGTCGACCTGGTCGCCGCCACCCGCAACAGCCACGAACTGCGGCTCGGCGCCTCGCCGCGCGCCACCCTGCACCTGGTCCGCGCCGCCCGCGCCGCCGCCGCCCTGGACGGCCGTGACTACGTCACCCCGGACGACGTCCAGCGCCTCGCCGTCCCGGTGCTCGCCCACCGTCTGATGCCCACCGCCGAGACCCAGCTCAGCCGCCGCACCTCCGAGCAGATCGTCGCCGACCTGGTCGCCCGCCTGCCGCTGCCGCGTCCGCAGCAGGGCGGCACGGCCGTCCGGAGGGGCTGAGGGTGGCCCCGTCCGACGAACCGTCGGGCCTGCGCGCCGGCCTGCGCGGTCTCACCACCCGGGGCCGCTCCTTCCTCGCCGCCGGGCTGACCGCCGTGGTCTGCGCGTACCTGCTCGGCCAGGACGCGCTGCTGCGCGTCGGCGTGCTGCTCGCGATCCTGCCGCTGGCCGCCGCGCTCACGCTGGCCAACACCCGCTACCGGGTGGCCAGCGGACGCCGGCTCACCCCGCACCGGGCGGTGGCCGGCCAGGAGGCCCGGGTGCACCTGCGGGTGGACAACGTCTCGCGGGTCCCCACCGGCGTGCTGCTGCTGGAGGACAAGGTCCCCTACGTCCTCGGGCCGCGCCCGCGGTTCGTCCTGGACCGGGTCGAGCCGCGCGGCCACCGCGAGGTCTCCTACCGGGTCCGTTCCGACCTGCGCGGCCGCTACCCGCTCGGCCCGCTCCAGCTGCGGCTCTCCGACCCGTTCGGGATGTGCGAGCTGAACCGCTCCTTCTCCGCCTCCGACGTGCTCACCGTCGTCCCGCAGGTGCTGGCGCTGCCGTACGTGCGGCTCAGCGGCGAGTGGGCCGGGCAGGGCGAGAGCCGCACCCGCTCCCTCGCGCTGGCCGGCGACGACGACGTCATCCTGCGCGAGTACCGGGCCGGCGACGACCTGCGCCGGGTGCACTGGAAGTCCACCGCCCGCTACGGCGAGCTGATGGTCCGGCGCGAGGAGCAGCCCCGCAAGGCCCGCGCCACCGTCCTGCTGGACACCCGCGAGACCGGCCACCGGGGCAGCGGCCCGGCCTCCTCCTTCGAGTGGGCCGTCGCCTGCGCCGCCTCCGTCGCCGCACACCTGCTGGAGCGCGGCTACCAGACCCGCCTGCTCACCGACACCGGCCACGCGGTACCCGGGATCGAGGGGGACGGCGGCCACAGCGCCGCCGACACCTCCGGCGTCATCCTGGACGCGCTCGCGGTCGTCGACCTCTCCGACGGCGCCGGGCTCTCCCGCGCCGAGGAGCCCCTGCGGGCCGGCGGCGAGGGACTGCTGGTGGCCGTCCTCGGCGAACTCGACGAGGAGCAGACCGCCCGGCTCGCCCGGCTGCGCAGCCGCACCGGCGGCGCCGTCGTCTTCCTGCTCGACACCGGCACCTGGGCCGGCCTGCGGATGCTCGCCCCCGACACCGGCGGCGAGGAGTTCCGCGACCGGGCGCGCCGGCTGCGCGAGGCCGGCTGGACGGTGCTCACCGTCCGCGCCGGCGACTCCGTCCCCGAGCTGTGGCGGGCCGCCGACCGGGCCGAGTCGCCCGCCCCCTACCGAGAAGAGGCCGGCGCGTGACCACCCGGGCCAAACTGACCGTCTACGCGGCGCTGGCCACCGCCCTGGCCGCGCTCTGCCTGACCCCGCTGCTGACCTCCAAGGGCTGGATCGTCCACGCCTTCCTGGTGGTGGCGGTCGTCGCGGCGGTCGGCGCCGGGCTGCGGCGCACGCCGTTCTACCGGTGGACCGTCCCGGTCGGCCAGCTCGCCGCGCTCTTCCTCGTGCTGCTGCTCGGCTTCGCCTCCTCCTCTGCGGTCTTCGGCGGCGTCGTGCCCGGCCCCGAGTCCGTCCGCACCCTCGGCCGGGTCCTCGGCCAGGGGTTCACCGACGTCCGCGACTACGCCATCCCCGCCCCGCCCAACCCCGGCCTGCGGCTGATCCTGGTCGGCTCGGTCGGACTGATCGCCGTCGCGGTGGACACCGTCGCCGTCACCTACCGCCGCTCCGCCCTGGCCGGGCTGCCGCTGCTCGCGCTCTACTCGGTCGGCAACGGCCTGGCCGGCGACCAGGGCAGCTGGCTCTGGTTCGCCACCGCCGCCGCCGGCTACCTGGTGCTGCTCTTCGCCGAGGGCCAGGACCGGGTCTCCCGCTGGGGCCGGATCTTCCGCGGCTCCGAACGCGGTGAGGGCGGCGGCCTCGGCTCGCTCGGCCAGAACGGCCGCCAGGTCGGCGTGGTCGCCCTGGTGCTCGCCCTGCTGGTGCCGGCCTTCCTGCCGCGCTGGGGCTCCGGCCTGCTGCACACCGGATCCGGTACGGCCGCCGGCCGGGGCGGCGGCGCGGGCGCCAGCAGCCTCGACCCGCTGGTCGCCCTGACCGGGACGCTGCCCAACCCCCGCCGCGTCGAGCTCTTCACCTACTGGACGGAGAACCCGTCCGCCGACTCCACCTATCTGCGCACCGGCGCGCTGGACTCCTTCGACGGCAGGACCTGGAAGCGCGGCTCGACGAACACGGTGCCGTTCACCGGCACGATGCCCGCCCCCGAGGGCCTGGACTCGACCGACGTGCCCGAGGCCAAGACCGAGGTCGTGATCGGCAACCGGCTGGAGGAGGCCTGGCTGCCGCTCCCCTACCCGGCCCGGACCGTCAACCTGCGCGACAACGGCGCCTGGCAGCTCGCCCCGGACACCGCCAGCCTGATCCCCGCCAAGGACAAGGCCATCAAGGGGCTCAAGTACACGGCCACCGGACTCACGGTCCAGCCCACCGCCGGCGAACTGCGCAGCGCGCCCGAGCCGCCCGACCGGATCGCCCGGCAGTACCTCGACGTGCCGTCCGACCTGCCCAAGGTGGTCAAGCAGACGGCGCTCGACATCACCAAGAACGCGTCGACCCCGTACGACAAGATGAACGCGTTGCGCGACTGGTTCACCGGCCCCGACTTCACCTACGACGCCACCACCAGGACCGACAGCGGCGGCGACGCGATGGCCGACTTCCTGGCCCGCCGCCGCGGCTTCTGCGTCCACTTCGCCTCCACCATGGCGGTGATGGCCCGCTACCTGGACGTCCCCTCCCGGGTCGCGCTGGGCTTCACCCCCGGCAACAACAAGGGCAGCAACCTCTACTCGGTGACCGACGAGATGTACCACGCCTGGCCCGAGCTGTACTTCGAGGGCTACGGCTGGCTGCGCTTCGAGCCCACCCCGAACCGCGGCGTCCAGCCCGACTACTCGGACCCGGTCTCCGCCCCGGCCACCCAGCCGACCACCGCGCCGGCCCCGAGGACGGAGACCAGCGCCCCGGTCCAGGCACCGTCCGCCAACCCCGACTGCGACGCGAAGCTGCGCCGCACCGGCGACTGCGGCGACGAGCGCGACACCGCGGCCGCGACCGACGAGGGCATCGGCCTGCCCTCCGGGAAGACCCTGGGCGCCCTGGGCGTCGCCCTGCTCCTGGCGGCGCTGCTGCTCACCCCGATGGTCTGGCGCGCCCTGCTGCGCCGGCGCCGGCTGGGCACGGGCGGACGGCGCCGCCCCGGCGGGCCGGGACCGGCGGGCGGGCTCACCGACGCCCAGGTGCTGGCCGCCTGGGACGAGCTGATCGACTCCGCCTGGGACCTCGGCATCCCGCCGGACGAGTCGCGCACCCCGCGCGCCGCCGCCCGCCGGATCGTCGAGACCGGCGAGCTGGACGAGGCCTCGGCGGCCGCCGCCGGCCGGGTGGCGCTGGCCACCGAACGGGTGCTCTACGCCCGCTCCGCGCAGGTCGGCGAACCGCTGGCGGCGGACGTCCGGACCGCCCGGGACGGCCTGCGCGCCCGGGTCGGGCGGCGGGGCCGGATCAGGGCGGTGCTGCTGCCGGCGTCCTCCGCCCAGCTGCGGTGGCGGATCTCGGAGGCGCTGCTGACCGCCCGGCTGCGGACCGGCGCCGGGGTGGCGCGGGTGGTCGGAGCGGTCACCGGACCGGTCCGGCGCCCCCTGCCCCGGCGGCGCCGCCGCGGCGGGGGCGGCGCGGAGTCCTGACAG
>NZ_JBHVER010000121.1:0-24703 GCF_042802195.1 Kitasatospora sp. NPDC057500
CCGCCTGCACCGCGCCGCCGCCGAGGCCGCCCACCGGGCCGGGGACGGCGGCGGCGCGGCCCGCGACCTGGCGGCCGCCGCCACCGTCGCGTACCGCTTCTCCAGCACCTTCGGCCGCATTCCCCCCGCCGAAGAGGTGGCTGCCCTGCTCGCGCGGGCGAGGGAGACGGCCGGCGGCGCCGACCGCCCCGGCGGCTCCCCCACGGCCGCGGCCGCGACCCGCGCCGCCCTGGCGCTGGCCGAGGCGGCGGTGCTCGCGGACGCCTACGGCTCCGTCCAGGGCAGTCCGGACAACACCGCGCGGGAGACCGTCGCCTACGCCGAGCGGGCCGTCGAACTGGCCCGGCGCACCGGCGACCCGGTGGCCGAGTCGGCCGCCCTGGACGCCCTCTCGGGCGCGCGCAGCTGGGCCGGCGAGCCGTTCGCGGCCGCCGAGGCCGCCCGCCGCCGGGTCGGCCTGCCGGCCCCGACGCCGGGCACCCCGGCCGGTACGCACGAGCGGGTGGACGCCCTGTCGATGGCCGCCGCCACCGCGATCGGCGTCGGCGAGCTGGACCGGGCCCGGGAGTGGGGCCGGCTGCTCGCCGGGCATCCGCTGCTGGCCGAGGTCGGCCACCACGCGACGTCCTGGCTGCTGGTCGCCGACGCCTTCGCCGGGCGGACCGAGGAGGTGCCGGCGACCGGCCTGCGCTTCCTCGACGCGTGGGAGCAGGACGGCCGTCCGCGCTCCTTCTCGCTCGGACCGGCCGCCGCCGCGGTCGCCATGGTCCACGGCCTGCGCGGTGACGAGGACGCCCGGGCCGCCTGGCTCGCCGTCGCCGGCCGGGCCGGGCCCGAGGAGGAGCACCGGTACGGCTACGGCGCGGTGTTCGACGCCATGGTGCTGCTGCACCACGGGGACGCCCGGGCCGCCCTGGAGCGGATCGCGCCGGCGCCCGAGGAGGTGTGGAAGTGGGTCTCCTGGGTCTGGCTGCACTGGTACGCGGCGACCCGCGTCGAGGCTTCGGTGCTCGCCGGCCACCCGGACGCCCGCGCCCGCCTCGCCGAGGCCCGCCCCGTGGTCGCCGGCAACCCGGTCGCCACCGCCCAACTCGACCGGGCGCAGGCCCTCCTGGACGACGACGTGCCACTGCTGCGCGCCGCCGCGGCGGCCTTCGACGCCGCCGGCTGCCCCTACCAGTCCACCCGCACCCTGCACCTCGCGGACGGCGGGCGGGGCGGCGGCTGACGCGCCGGGACGCCGAGCGCCCCTCACCGGAACCCGGTGGTCAAGGCCTTTCCGGGGGGCGAGACTTGGCGCATGGGAAAGCGGAGCGGGGCGGCGGGCAAGGTCACGCCGACGGTGTACGTGTCGGTGGACGTCGAGGCGGACGGGCCGATTCCCGGCCCCTACTCGATGGTCGCCCTCGGCGCGGTGGTGGCCGGGTGGCACGACGCGGACGGCTTCCGGCGGTCCGGGAACGTCGAATCGGCGGGCTTCTACCGGGAGTTGCGGCCCGTCTCCGACGCGTGGGTGCCCGAGGCGCTGGCCGTCTCGGGGCTGGACCGCGCGGCGCTGCTCGCCGACGGCACCGAACCCGGTGTCGCCATGCGCGAGCTCACCCACTGGCTGGAGCAGGCGCGCAGCGGGCCGGACGGGCGGCGGTACCGACCGGTGATGGTGGGCTATCCCGCCGTCTACGACTGGCAGTTCCTCCACTGGTACCTGGTCCGGTTCACCGGCTCCAGCCCGTTCGGCCACTCCGGGTGCCTGGACGTGAAGACGCTGTACGCGGCCCGCGCGGGCGTGCCGTTCGCGGGGATCGGCAAGCGCTCGATGCCCGGGGAGCTGCTGCCCGACCTCCCCCACACGCACCACGCGCTGGACGACGCCCGGGAGCAGGCCGTGCTGTTCGCCAACCTGATGGAGTGGGAGGGGCCGGCGCTCAGCGGGTGACGACGGGCAGGGTCTCGTAGCCGCGCAGGACGAGGCGGTCGCGGCGGGTCGCGACGCCGCCGGGGGCCAGCCGGGGGAAGCGGTCGAGGAGGGCGGGGACGGCGATGTCGTTCTCCAGGCGGGCGAGTCGGCTGCCGAGGCAGAAGTGCGGGCCGCCGCCGAAGCTGAGCGGCTGGCTGTCGGTGCGGGTGGGGTCGAAGCGGTCCGGGCGGGGGTAGCGGGCCGGGTCGTGGTTGGCGGCGCCCAGCATGACGAACACCATGGTGCCGGTCGGGGCGGGCACGCCGGCCACGTCGAGGCCGGGGGCGGTGGAGATCCGGGAGGTCACCTGGACCGGGGAGTCGTGGCGCAGCACCTCGTCGGTGAAGAGCGCGGGGTCGAGCGCGCCGGTGCGCAGGCCCTCGGCGGCCCCCGGGTGGCGGAAGAGCAGGGCGAGGCCGTTGCCGAGGAGGTTGGTGGTGGTCTCGAAGCCGGCCACCAGGAGGAGGACGAGGTTGCTCAGCAGTTCCTCGCCGGAGATCCGGTCCGGGGAGTCGACGGCGGTCCGGGCCAGCTCGCTGACCAGGTCGCCGGTCGGACGGGCCAGCCGCTCGGCGCTCAACTCCTCGAAGTAGGCGGAGAGTTCCGTGGCCGCGGTGTCGGCGGCGGCCAGTTCGGCGAAGTCCTGGACGAGTTCCAGGACGACGGTGAGGTCCGCGACCAGGCCGCGGAAGCGGAAGCGGTCGGCGGCGGGGACGCCGAGCAGCTCGCAGATCACCTCGACCGGGAGGCGGAAGGCGAAGGCGTCCATGAAGTCGACGGGCGAGCCGTCGGCGCCCCGGTCGGCCAGTTCGTCGAGCAGCCGGTGCACCGAGGCCTCGACCGCCGGCCGCAGGGCGGCGACCCGGCGGGCGTTGAAGGCCGAGGCGATGAGCGAGCGGACCCGGCCGTGGTCGGGGGCGTTGCGCTGGAGGATCGAGCGGCCCAGCAGCTCGATGGAGGGGTGGGCGAGCAGTTCCGCGTAGTCGGCGGCGAGGTCCTCGGTGTCCTCCAGGGCGAAGGCGGGGTTGCGCAGCACCTGGTTGGCGGCGGCGTGGCCGACCACCAGCACCGCCCCGGGGCCGGCCGGGGCGGCCGGGCCGAGTTCATGCGCCCGCGCGTACAGCGGGTAGGGGTCGGAGCGCCCCTCGATGGTCATCAGCTGCTCGATGATCGACGCGCCGTCCATGCGGTCTTCCCCTTCGCGGACCGGCCCGGATCCACTGCGGATCCGACTCCCCGACGGACAACTTCCGACGGTCGGAGGGGAGTTCCCGGGCGAGGACGGGACCGGGCGGCGCGGCTCGCCCGGCGGGCGGCGGCCGGGGGGCGGCCGGGCGGGGCGGCACGCGGCCGGACACCGGGGCCGGAGGCGGAGCCCGGGCCGCGTGCGGTCGGTAGGGTGGCGGGATGGAGATCTGGATCAACCCGCGCTGCGGGAAGTGCCGTACCGCACTGAACGAACTGGAGGGCGCGGGCGCCACGTACACCGTGCGGCGCTACCTGGAGGACCCGCCGAGCGTCGCCGAGCTGGAGCAGGTGCTGGAGCGGCTGGGCCTGGAGCCGTGGGACATCGCCCGGGCCGACGAGCAGGTGGCCAAGGACCTCGGCATGAAGCAGTGGGGCCGGGAGGCGGGCGACCGGGAGCGCTGGCTCGCGGCGATGGCCGAGCACCCGATCCTGATCCAGCGCCCGATCATCACCGCGGACGACGGGCACGCCGTGGTCGCCCGCACCCCCGAGGCCCTGAAGTCCGTGCTGCCCTGACGGCCGTGCTGCCCTGACGGCCGCCGCCGTCAGCGGCGTTCGAACCGCCGCACCGGCTCGCCCGGGTGCCAGGAGGTGATCCGCACCGCGTCTCCCTCGACGGTGGTGAGCACGACCTGCTCCAGCTCCAGCCGGAAGGCCTGGTACGGGCCGGGCGGCGGCTCGGGCAGCTCGGCCTCGTAGGCGGCGCGGTCGGCCGCGTCGGTCAGCTCGACGGCCCGGCCGGACACCTTGGCGTCGCCGCCCGCCAGCGTCTCGTCGCTCGGGTTGCTGTGCAGCGCGAAGCGGGCGTCGCGGCGCAGGTCCAGCGCCTTGACCGCGCCGTCCATCGATCCGATCATCAGGTCGGCGCCGATGAAGTCCACCTCGATGCCGCTCACCCGGGGCGAGCCGTCCTTGCGGAGCGTCGCCAGGACGTGGTGCTTGTTGGCCTCGAAGCGGGCCCGCACGGCGGGGGCCAGGTCCGGGGCCTCGTGCTCGAAATCCTGCCAGGTAGCCATGGCGCCAGTGTGGCACCGGGCGCCGACGGCCGCCGTCCGACGCCGGGACACGGTGTCAGCGCGCGTTGTCGGTGCCCGGTGCCACACTGGGCGGGTGACCACCACCTACATCGCCTTCCTGCGGGCCGTGAACGTCGGCGGCCGGACGGTGAAGATGGAGCACCTGCGCGCGCTGTTCGGCGAACTGGATCTGGAACGCGTCGGCTCCTACATCCAGAGCGGCAACGTCTTCTTCACCGCGGAGGCCACCGACGCGGCGGGCCGGGCCGCGCTGACCGGGCGGATCGAACGCCACCTGGAGGACCGGCTGGGCTTCCCGGTGCCGATGCTGCTCCGCACGGCGGACGAGGTCCAGGCGGTGCTGGACGCCGAGCCGTTCGCGGGCGTCGAAGTCACCCCGGACGTACGGCTCACGGTCAACTTCCTCTCCGAACCGCTGCCCGCCGACTTCCCGCTCCCCTACACCTCGCCGAAGGGCGACTACGAGGTGATCGGCGCCGACCCGGGCACCGCGTACGTCGTGGTGCACCTGAAGGACGGCAAGTGGGTCACCGGCGGTGCGCTCTTCGGGAAGTCCTACCGGGGCTCGGTGACCTCCCGGTTCCTGCACACCACGGTCAAGATCCTCGCCGCCGCCCGGAAGGCCTGACGCCCCGGGCCCGCCCAACGCCCCGCCCGCGCCCCGGGAGCCCGCCTCGGCGGTCGTCCACCTCGCGGTGCCGACCGGGGAGGGCGGACCGTGGGGGCTGGTCGTCGGGAAGGCCGGGCGTCTGGAGCGGTTCCGGCTCGGCCCGGCGGCCTTCGGCACGGCGGGAGCGGTACGGGAGGACCACGAACGGCTGGCGGTGGGCGCCGACTTCGTGCTGGAGCGGTGGCCCGCGGAACCTGGACAGGTCGGCGGAGGGCGGCCGAGAATCGGTCCATGATGTCGCGTGAGAACCGGACCCGGGTGGTCCGGCCGTCCGAGGCCGAGCGGGAACGGGCCCTCGGAGTGCTGCGGGAGGGCGCGGGGAACGGCCGGCTGTCGCACGACACCTTCCTCGGGCGGCTGGACCTCGTGCTCCATGCGGGCAGCCGCGCCGAGTTGAACGCGGTGATGGCGGACCTGCCGGGCGGGAACCCGGTGGGGCGCTTCGTGCTGCGCACGGTCGGCTGGGTCTCCGCGTTCGGGGTGCGGCTGGGCGACGCCTGGCGGGCCGAGCGGCTGCCGGGGCTGAGCCTGCCTGAGGCCGGGGCCGGACAGCTGACGATAGGCCGGATCCCCGGGTCGGGGCTGCGGCTGAACGACGCGTCGGTCTCCCGGCACCACGCCGAGCTGCGCCGGGAGGGCGACGGCTGGGTGCTGTACGACCTCGGCTCGACCAACGGGACGCATGTGAACGGCTACCGGATCGTCGGCGCGGCGCGGGTCCGGCCGGGCGACCAGGTGCGGTTCGGCAACCTGGAGTTCCGGCTGGCCTCCGGCTGAGCACACGAGGACGCCGGGCTGCCGAACGCAAGCACCGGCGGGCGGGCCGGATTGTCAGTGGCGGGTGCTTGGATTCGGGCATGGACCAGGACACCGTGCAGACCACCCTTGCCGCCGAGGTACTGCGGGACGCCGAGGAGCGGGCCCTCGAACTGATCCGGTGCGGCTTCCAGGAGCCTGACGAGATAGCCGAGTCCCTGGTCGATGACCTCGACGGCCAGGGACTGACGGTGGAGGAGGCGGAGCGGATCGTCGCTCCGCTGTGGCGGGAGCGTCTGCGGGAGCAGGCCGCCTGGCCGGAGACGACCGACGTCGACCGGCTGGAGGCCGCCTTCGACGCCCTGGAGGAACTGGGCATCGTCGCCGCGATGGACTTCACCTGCTGCGCGAACTGCGGCTACGCCGAGATCGGGGGCGAGGCCGAGGAGGACTCGCGCGGGTTCGTGTTCTTCCATCAGCAGGACACCGAACGGGCCGCCGATGGCGGTGCGTTGATGCTGCGGTACGGCGGGTTCCAGGTGGACGGCGAGGCGACGGAGGCGGCCGTGCGGCGGACGGCCGGGATCGGTCGGGAGGTCGCCGCCGCGCTGACGGCGGCCGGGCTTCCGGTGGAGTGGAACGGCTCCCCGGACTCGGCGATCGCGGTCACGCCCATCACCTGGCTCAACCGCCTGCCGGAGTAGCGGCCGCCGCCTCCCGGACGATCCGCCAGGAGGTGGAACCCGGTCGTTCCGCGCATCAAGCACGGTTCGCACGGAAACGGGTCGACGGCAGTCACAGCCGCGATTCGAGGAGGACCCATGCCCACGGTGAACCACGCGAGGACGGCCCGGGGCCGGCACACGGGCGCGCTGGCCCTGGCCGCCGCACTGCTGGCCACCACGGCAGGCTCCGCCTCGGCCGCCCCGGCCGACGCAGCGAGCCCGCACGACGCAGCGAGCCGCCGCGTCCTGCCGCCCGGGTACTGCGACCCGGACAACCAGAACCCCCAGCGCTTCGTCGACCACTTCGCCATGGCCGACCCCGCCGGCCTGCACTGGTGGAACATGCAGCTGCTGTGCGGGGTGGACAGCCAGTGGGGGCTGCGGCACATCGACGACGGCCACGCACCGCAGCAGGCGGGCCAGACCCTCCACGTGCCGGAACTGATCCACTGCATCCAGCGGGTGGCCGCCGGCACCGTTCCCACCATCGGCCAGGCCAACAACAACTGGGTCTACACCTGGGACAACCCCAGCCCGCACGCCGACCCCGGCCGACGGACCTGGATCGTCGTCGTCAACCCGACCTTCGGGACGGTGACCACCGCCTACAACGCCGGGCCGGGCAACGAGCACACGCCGTTCTGGGAGTGCCTGCTCTGACCGGCGGGCGGCCTCCCGCCAGGGCCGTTCGGGGGACCACCGTGGGTCGGCGCACGAACCGGGGCGCCGCAGATGGCTAGCCTCACCAGAGCAGATGCCCCGGCACGGTCGAGGAGTCCCCCGGTGACACAGCTTTTCGGCAGGGTTCTGAAGAGTGACACCCCGGCGTCCGCGCTCCCGAAGGAGCTCGCCGGTGACGTGGTCGCCACCGCGTCGAGCGGCACCGGCTGGAACGTCGCCCTGCGCGACAACGCGGTGTTCCAGTGGGGCGACTCGCCGCCGCAGGCCCCCGCCGTGCAGGGCGGCGTGATCGCCGTGGCGTGCGGGTCGCGGTTCGCGGCGGCGTTGAGCGCCGCCGGCGAGGTCGTCGTCTGGGGCGACCAGGGCTACCCGGAGATGCTCAGGAGGAGCATGCCGGCCAAGGTCCGGGACAACAGGGCGTCGGCGATCGCCGCCGGCCCGGACTGCCTGGCGGCGATCGTCGACGGGGCGGTCCACTGGTGGGGCGACTGGGAGGGGCAGGACCCGAACTCGCCCGTCTACACGCCGGACGGCGGAGAGAACGCCGTCGCGATCGCGGCCGGCAGCCACCACGCGCTCGTCCTCACCTCGAAGAACCGGCTGGTCGTCTGGAAGAAGGATCCCGACGACTCCTTCGTGGCGGCCCCGCCGGAGGTGCTCAACGCCGAGGTGCAGGCGGTGTCGGCGTTCGGCCGCCTCAGCATGGCGCTGACCCGGGACGGCACCGCGTACGCCTGGGGCTCCGGCGCGGCCACCCCCTCCGGCAAACCGCTGCTGCTCCGGGAGCGCTCCTGTCTGGACGTCGCCGCGGGCTACTACGCCTTCCTGCTCTGCGAGGCGAAGGACGGCAGGCGCTCCGTGGTCGCCGCGGACGTCCAGGGGGGCGGCGGAAGCGACGCGGTGGAGAAGACCTTCCCGAAGCCCGCCGCCCGCCCGCCGGCGAACGACTTCGGCGGCGCGAGCCCCTACGTGCTGCGCGATGCCGGCTTCACCGGCCCGGTGGCGCGGATCTTCTCCGGAGGCGCGTCGCCCGACGTCCTGGGGCTGGTCCCGACGCCCTACCTCACGGTCCAGGAGGGCTACGCCTTCCCCGCGAAGGTGCGGCCCGGCGGCGAGTTGGCGTTCCAGTGGCGGATCGACAACGCCGGCCCCGTCGCCTCGGACGATCCCGTCGTACGGGTCCGGCTCCCGGCGAAGGTGAAGCCGAACTCCCGGATGTCCGCGGTCAAGGGGCTCACCGACGCGGGCGGGGGCGCGTACGAGTGGCGGCTGGGGAGCCTGGCGTCCAAGGCGGACGGCTGGACGGTCCCCTTCATGACCGTGGTCGACCAGGACGCCGAGGGCGACCTCGTGGCGACGGCCGCGGTGACCGCCGCGGACAACGACCCGGCGGCGCCCACCGCCCCGCTGGCCGTCCACGCGACGGCGGCCTCCGCCGACGACGGCGGGAAGGACTGGAAGCCGTCCAAGGACGACGACGACAGTTGGTGGAAGTGGCTCCTGGGGCTGCTGGGCTTCTTCCTGGGACTGCTCTCCCTGCCCGGCGGAGGAAGCTCCTCGGGCAACGACAACACGAGGCGGAACAAGGACGACGAGGACCTGACGACGCTCGACCTGGAGGCGGAGACCGACGGCACCGGGCCGAGCAAGGCCGGCAGCAAGGTGGTGATGACCTGGACGGTGAAGAACACCGGGGAGAAGGACAGCGAGTTCCCGTCCGCCGTCACCGTCACCGCCCCCACCGGACTGACCGTCACCAAGACCGACGGCAAGGCGGAGGACCTCGGCGGCGGCACCGTGCTGTTCGAGCCCGGAACCCTGAAGCCGGGCAAGGACGCCAAGGTCAAGATCACCGCCGAGGTGGCCGACGACCCGCCCGGGACCATCGCCGTGGAGGGCATCGCGGAGGCCCTCGACGTCGTCACCCCGGCCACGCACACCCTGGAGATCACGACCGACCCCGTGGTGAAGCTCGACCTGCCCGACGGCAAGGCCGAACCGGCCGTGGTCGCCGCGGGGAAGGACGTCACCTACACCTGGAAGCTCACCAACAAGGGCCCCTCCACCGCGAAGAAGCCCAAACTGACCGTCACCCTGCCCAAGGGACTGGCCCCGGACAAGGTCACGGTCGAGGCCGACGGCAAGAAGCTCACGCCGCGCAAGCAGGGCGAGAACCAGCTCGTGGCCGACCTCGCCGATCTGAAGAAGAACGCCTCCGCCTCGCTGACGGTCGAGGGCGCACCGGACAAGACGGCCCCGGCCGATCTGACCGTGCACCTCGAAATCGCCGCCACGGGCGCCGACAAGGCGACCGCCAAGGCCGGGGCGACGCTCAAGGCCGCGCTGGAGCTCGTCGGGAAGGTCCTGGGCCCGGCGGTCGCCGGTGCGGACGCCGTCTACCTGTGGACCGTGCACAACACCGGTTCCGCCGACGCCACCGACGTCGAACTCACCATGAACGGGCGCGACGCCGGGACGACCTACGACAGGGCCGTCCCGGCTCCCGGCGGCAGGACCGAAACGACCCTCACCTGGAAGCTGGGCACCGTCAAGGGCGGTGCCGCCAAGGACGTCACCGTCCGCTACAAGGTCGGTGCCGACCAGGCCGGCAGCAAGCTGGCGTCCCGCGGTGCCCGGGTCAGCGGCAAGAACGTCGACAAGACGACCCCGAAGACCGACCCCGCGCCGACCGTCGACCCCGGCGCGGCACTGCGGCTGACGGGGTCGGCCGGCACCGAGCCGGTCGGCATCGGCTCGACCGCGACCTTCCGCTGGGACCTGGAGAACACCTCGCACGCCGACGCCAAGGACATCACCGTCAAGGTGACTCCCAGCTCCTCGCTGCCCGCCGCCCAACTGGACTCCCCCGCCGGCGGAAAGGTCGAGGACGCCACCATCACCTTCGACACGGTCAAGGCCGGGAAGACGCTCGCCGGGGCGGTCCGGCTGATCGGCCCGCTCGACCCCCCGCACTCGGGCGTCGTCCTCGTCTACGCCGAGGCCGCCCTGGGGGGCCGGGCCCTGGCCGGCGACTCGGCCTCCGTCGTCGCGGTCTCCCGGGCGAAGCTCGCGGCGGCCGCCGCCGCGACCAACCCCTCGTCGGTGGACGCCGGCGCGGACCTGAAGCTCGGCTGGACCCTGAAGCCGGAGGGCACGGGGCCGCTCGACGGCGCCGCCCTGACCGTCGCCGTCCCGGACCGGGTCCGGCTCGTCTCCGTCACGGTCGACGGCCACGTCGTGAAGGAGCGGGCGGCGGCGGACGGCCGCACGGACCACGTCTTCCCCCTGGACCCCGCGCCCGCCGGGTCCGTCCCGGTCGAGGTCGTCTGCCGCCCCGACGACGACCTGCCGGCCGGCACCGCCCTCTCCTTCTCTGCCACCCCCGGCTGGAAGGACGCCCCCGCGAACGTCCCGGCCGCCACGGCCTCGGTGACCACCACACGCCGGGCCGTCCTGGCGGTGGCCCCGCACACCCCCCTCTCCGCCCCCGACCCGGTCGTTCCGGGCCGGAGCGCGACCATGTCCTGGACCGTCACCAACAACGGCCCCTCCGGTTGCGGCCCGACGCACTTCACCGCCGTCCCCGACCCGTCCACCGGCCTGGCCCTCCACAGCGCCCTCGTCGACGGACAACCCGTGGCGGTCGAGCCCACGACGTGGGCCGTCCGGACGGGACCGCTGCACTCGGGGGGCAGGGCCGAGATCGCGCTGACGTTCTCCGCCGAGCCGGACACGCCCGGGGGGACCCCGGTGGTGAAGGCGGCGGCCACCGCCGGGGACAGCGCGGTCAAGGACGCCTCGGCGCAGGCGAAGTCGACGGTCACTCCGAAGGCGTCCCTCGCGGCGAAGCGGCTGAACGCCCCCGAATCCGCAGACGCGGGCGATGACGTCACCTACTCCTGGCATCTGGGGAACCAGGGCCCCTCCAGCACCGGGGCGACGTTCACCGTGATCCTGACGGCCGAGAAGACCAAGGCCACCGTCGGCGACAACACCGACCCCAAGGCCACCGTCACCGTCAAGGCCCCGGCCACCACCGTCGCCTGGGAGTTGAAGGACCTCCTCCGCGACCCGCAACAGGTGTCCTTCACCGCGACCACCGACGAAGTGCCCGGACAGCTGACGCTGACCACCCGACTCGTCGCGGACGACGGAACCACCCTGAAGGACACCCTCACCACCAAGATCACCGCGCGCTGAGCGAGCGCCCCGGGGGACACCCCTCGGCATCGAAGAAGGTGAACGCCCATGTCCACGCCCGGACTTCGAACAACCGCCCGCGGCCGCCTGCTCGCGCACGGGAACGACGACCACGGGCAGGTGACCGGGATCCGCGCCGCGGCCGAGGGCAGGACCGTCGTCGCCGTCAGCGGCGGCGCCTTCCACAGCCTCGCCCTCACCGAGGAGGGCGACCTCCTCGCCGCCGGACCGGACGGCTCCGGGACGCACCCCGACGACCACGGCCAGGTCGCCGAGATCGTGGCCGCCGCCGCACGGGAGCGGGCCGACGGCAGTGCGATCATCCGCATCGCCGCCGGCGGCCTGCACAGCCTCGCCCTCACCGACCGGGGACGGCTCCTCGCCGGCGGGAGCGACCAGGCCGGGGTTGCGAAGATCCTGGACGCCGCCCGGGGCAAGGTCGTCGTCGCCATCGCCGCGGGCCTCTGCCACAGTTACGCGATCACCGACCGGGGCGAACTCCTCGCCGAGGGCGGATGCGACGGCGACGACGCGGTGCAGGGGATCAAGGACGCCATCGCCCGGGAGGAGGCCGGATCGGGCCCGGACGGCGGGCGGATCGTGAGGATCGCCGAGGTCGCCGCCGGGGCCCACTTCAGCCTGGCCCTCCCCGAGCGCGGACGGCTCCTCGGCTCCCCGTCCGCCCCCGTGCCGGAAGCGACGCCGAGCAGCATCGCCGCAGGCAGCGAGCACAGCCTGGCGATCACCGACCGGGGCGAACTCCTCGCCGCGGGGGACGACCGGTACGGACAGACCCGGATCCAGGAGGAGGCCCGCGGCAGGAGGGTGATCGCCGTCGCCGGCGGGCTCGCCCACAGCCTCGCGGTCACCGACCAGGGCGAGTTGCTGGCCACGGGACCGGGCAGGACCGTGCAGGACGGCTCCGGTCCGCGGATGGACTTCGGCCAGGTGACGGACCTCCTGGACGCCGCCCGCGACGGCAGGATCGTCGCCGTCGCCGCCGGGACCTTCCACAGCCTCGCGATCGAAGGGGAGCGCGACTGCGGACCGCTGAAGGCCGGCGAGGTGTGCCTGGCGTTCACCGCCCCGCCCCGGTGCCACCTGCGCGTCCAGTCGGACGCCGCCTTCGTCGGCGTCGAACCGGCGGGTGCCCGGAGACTCGCGGTGCAGGCGGGCCGGTCCTGCGAGGTCGTCGTCACGGACGGCCGGGGGGTCAACCACCCCGGGAACGTGGTCTTCACCGCCGCCGGCAAGGGCTTCGCCGTCGACGACGCCGGCAGCCGCCTGCCCGACGGGCTCACCCACACCCGGCCCCACCCCGTCACCGGGGCCGTCACCTTCATCTGGACGTCCACCACCCGCCGCACCTGAACGGGCGGCGCCTCAGCCCGCGCCGGGCGAGGACGGCAGGGCGGCCTCGATCCCGGCGACGACGATCGCCAGGCCGCGCTCGAAGCGCTGCTCGAAGCCGCCGAAGAGGTCCCGGCCCGCGGCGGCGGCGAGGGCGTGCTCGGGGTCGATGCCGGCGGCCCGCTGCTCCGGGTCGTAGCCGGGCGCCCGCTCCCCCGGCACCGGGTGGACGGCCTGCTCCTCGATCACGAAGCCGATGGTGAACGCGTACGCGGTGGTGAACGCCAGGACGGCGTCGCCGAGGTCGAAGCCCGCCCGGCCGAACGCGGCGAGCAGGGCCTGCTGCCCCTCGGTGTGCCCGGAGTCGGTGAGCCGGGTGCCGCTGAAGACCTTGGCGCCGTCCCGGTAGCCGAGCAGCGAGGTCCGCAGGGTGCGGCAGGTGCCGGTGACCGCCTCCTGCCAGCTGTCCGGCACGGTGGTCGGCCCGGCGGACATCCGGCGGAGCATCTCGGTGGCCATCTCGTCGAGCAGCGCCTGCTTGTTGGCGAAGTGCCAGTACAGCGCGGGTGCCTTGACGTCCAGCTCGGTGGCGATCCGGCGCAGGGTGAGGCCGTCGAGGCCGGTCTCGTCCAGCAGGCGCAGGGCGGTGTCGACCACCTGGGTGCGGTCCAGCTTCGGCGGCATGTCGCGCTCCCTCCGGGCGGCTGTTCTCGGTCGGCCGCGACGTCCAGCCCCGACGTCCGGCGTTGACAATTTAACACCGTTAAGCCCATGCTTCTGGACGTCCGCCACTTAACAACGTTAAGGAGAGTGTGCGATGGCGCACGCCCAGAGCCGGAACCAGAACCGGCACCAGGACCAGGACCAGGACCGGAGCGTGACCGAGGTCCTGATCGTCGGCGCCGGGCCGACCGGGCTGACCCTCGCCTGTGACCTGGCCCGGCGCGGGGTCTCCGCGCTGCTGGTCGAGCAGGCCCCGGCGCTGTTCCCCGGCTCGCGCGGCAAGGGCCTCCAGCCCCGCACCCAGGAGGTCTTCGAGGACCTCGGTCTGCTCGACGCCGTGCACGCCGCCGGCCGCCCGTACCCGCGCATGGTGAGCTGGGAGAACGGCGAGCGGCAGGGCGAGTGGGACCTCGTCGGGCGCGCCGAGCCGGAGCCGACCGTGCCCCATCCGGCGGTCTGGATGCTCCCGCAGTGGCGCACCCAGGAACTGCTGCACGACCGGCTGCGCGAACTCGGCGGCGAGGTCGTCCTCGGCACCGCACTGAGCGGCCTCGACCAGCACCCCGACCGGGTCGAGGCCCGGCTGACCGGGCCCGACGGCACCGCGCGCACGGTCACCGCCCGCTACCTGGTCGCCGCCGACGGCGGGCGCTCCACCGTCCGGCGGGCGGTGGGCATCCCGATGGCGGGCGAGCAGGTCGACCCGCGCCCGGCGCTGGTCGCCGACGTCGAGATCGACGGCCTGGACCGCGAGAACTGGCACTGCTGGCCGAAGGGCCCCGGCGGCGCCCTGCTGCTCTGCCCGCTGCCGAGCACCACCGCCTTCCAGCTGTTCGCCCAGTTCGGCGAGGAGGGCGGAGCCGGGGGGAACGGCCCCGGGGAGAACGGCCCCGGGGAGAACGGCCCCGGGGAGACGGGCGGCGGCGCGGAGCCGGACGTTTCGGCGGAGGGCGTGCGGCGGACCGTCGCCGCCCGTACCCACCTGTCGGAGTCCGCGGTCGGCGCCGTGCACTGGGCGTCCGCCTTCCGGCCGCGCGCGGCGCTCGCCGAGCGGTTCCGCGAGGGCCGGGTCTTCCTGGCCGGCGACGCGGCGCACATCCACTCCCCGGTCGGCGGCCAGGGCCTCAACACCAGCGTCCAGGACGCCTACAACCTGGGCTGGAAGCTCGGCCAGGTGCTGCGGCACGGCGCCGACGAGTCGCTGCTGGACAGCTACGAGCAGGAGCGGCTGCCGATCGCCGCCGACGTGCTGGAGATCTCCACCCGGCTGCACCGAGCGGGCGGGGTCCGGGCCGGCGCGCTGCGGCGCGGCCCGCGCACCGAGCAGCTCGGGCTCGGCTACGAGGACGGCCCGCTGACCGTCGAGGCGCGCCCCGGCCTGCCGGAGGAGGCGCTGCGGGCCGGCGAACGGGCACCCGACGCCCCGTTGGACGGCGCGTCGACGGACGGCGCCCCGTTGGACGGCGCGGGCCCGCACCGGCTGTTCGAGCTGTTCCGCGGCCCGCACGTCACCGTGCTCGCGGTCGGCCACCCCCTGCCGCCGCTGCCCGCCGGGGTGCACGGGCACCGCGTCGACGGCGGCGTCGCGGAGCAGGCGTACGGACGGGGCCTGTTCGTCGTCCGGCCGGACGGCTACCTGGGCCTGGCCACCCACGACCCGGCCGACCTGCCGGCCTACCTGGCACGGTTCGGCCTGCGCTGAACCGCCCCCGTAGCGCGCCCCGCATACGCCGGAGGCATATGCTCCGCGCGTAGATCAACGGCCCGCGAAAACCCCGGCGCTCAGTCGTCAACCGCCTCCCAGGCGCCGGGCGCCCCCCACAGCGGCGCCGTGCACCGCTGGTAGGTGGCCTGCCAGTGCGGCCAGTGCCGGGCCACCATGTCGTCGCAGTCGCCGAGCAGCCGCTCGACCACCGCCGGCTCGACGCCGTCCAGCAGCCAGGCGAGCGCGTCCGGACTGCCCGGCCCGTCGGCCGAGTGCAGCACGTCCAGCAGCTCGGGCAGGCTGCCGACCCGCGAGCCCTCCGCGAAGACCGACTCCATCCGCGGCAGCAGCTGGCGCTCCTCGATCCGCAGATGGGTCTCCAGCCGGGCCGCCAGGTCCTCGATGGCGTACGCCACCGGCCAGACCGACCCGGTGTCCCGGCTGGCGATCCGGACCAGGGTGGTGACCCGGGTGAACGAGTGGTCGAGGTTGTGGTGGTCCGCCTCCAGCCAGTTCAGCAGCAGGCGCAGCTCGGGCGCGAACCGGCGCACGATCGGCCAGACCCGGGTGTCCTGCTGCTCGTGGTGGCAGGTCAGCATGGCGGTGACGAAGGTCCAGTGCCGCAGCAGCGCGGCACCCTTCTCGTCCTCGTCGGGCTGCAGCAGCCGCAGCGCGTTGGGCAGCCGGGCGAGGTCGCGGCGGAGCGCCGCGTGGACCAGCCGCAGTCCGGCGAACCGGACGGCCTGCGGCTCCTCGTCGGCGATGTGCTCGTGCACGGGGCCGCCCTGGGCGGGCACGGCCAGCGAGACCGGGGACGCTACGGGCAGCAGGTGGGTGGGCATGGCACTCTTTTCACGCTCGGACAAGGGCTTGGGCACTGGCACGGCCTGGCACAGCTGGCGGGGACGGTGCTCCCACCACAGTGGTGAGAGGACATCAGAGGCGAATCAATGTCCGATTGACGTGCAGCTCAGCGGCCTTTCGACCGGTTCCGGCGGGCGCTCCGGCGAACGCGGCGCAACATTCCGCCGCACCCGTCCCGTGTAACCAGGGCGAGGGTGCGTCGCACGCCGCACCGGGAAGCCGACGAGGAACAGCGAGGCCGGATGTCACCGGATCAGGAACGGACGTTCGACGAGTTCGTCGCGGGCCGGTACGCCGCGCTGCGCCGCACCGGGTACCTGCTCTGCGGCGACTGGCACCTCGCCGAGGACCTCGTGCAGACCACGCTGGTGCGGCTCTACGCCCGCTGGCCGCGGCTGCGCGAGCCCGAGGCGGCGTACGGCTACGCCCGGACGACACTGGTCCGCGCCTACATCGACACCCGGCGGCGGCGTGACTCGCAGGAGGTGGCGGCCCCCGACCCGGCCGTCCTCCTGGAGGACGGCCGCGGCGGCGGGCGGCCGACCGGGGCGCAGGCCGACCCGGAGCGGCGGCTGGCGCTGCTCGCGGCGCTGGCCCGGGTCACCCCGGCCTACCGGGCGGTGCTGGTGCTGCGGTTCTGGGAGGACCAGTCCATCGAGTCGACGGCGGCCGCGCTGCGGCAGAGCACCGGCGCGGTGAAGTCCGCGACCAACCGGGGCCTGACCCAACTGCGGGCGATCCTCGGCGACTCGGTGCACGAGATCGCCGCGGGCTGACCCGACCACCGCGAGCTGATGAGGAGAGGAAGGGCGATGGGCCAGGAGGACCGGGATCTCGACGCCGAGCGGGTGGGCGCGCTGTTCCGTACGGTGTTGGACCAGCGGGAGCCCGCCGTGCCGTCGGTGGGCCCGCAGGTGAAGCGGGCCGGCGCCCGGCTGCGGCTGCGGCGGCGCGTGCTGACCGTGACGGCGGCGGCGGTCGCGGTGGCGGCGGTCGCCACGGCCGGGGCGGCGGTGACCGGCCGCTCCGGGCCGGACGCCCCGGCCGCGGGCGTCTCACCGGGCGTGCCGGACACGCCGTCCCCTTCCGGTACCCCGACCGGCCCGGCCCCGGCCGCCGAGGACCCCCTGGCCGCCGACCGGCGGCTCAACGGCGCCGGCCACGCCGACCTGCTGCAGTTCCTGCGCGACCACCCGCTGCCGGGCGTCACCCGCGTCGACGGGGCCACGAGCGTCCGGGAGTTCACCATGCGCCGCGCGAACGACGGCCAGGTCAGGTTCATGCGGGAGTTCGAGGGACCCGTCGGCGCGCCCGAGGACCGGGAGTCGCCCTGCGCCGCCCGAACGCTCCCCGACGGCGGGACGGCGGACCCCTCCGGCACCGGCTGCCTCACCGTGCCGCTCCCCGACGGGGCGCTGGCGTGGGTCCTGCACCCGACGTACCGCGACCAGCCGAAGTCGGTCTGGATCCGGCTCGTCACCGCGCAGGGCCGGAAGTTCACCCTGAGCTTCGACTCGACCCCGGTCGGCGGCAGCTACACCACGGTCCCCCTGGAGGCGGTGCGGGACCTCGCCGCGACGCCCGGGTTCGTCCGGGCGGTCGACGAGGGGTGGCAGGACTCGGCGATCCGCTGAGCGCCGAGCCCGCCCGGGCCCTGCGGGCTCAGCCGCTCTGCGGCCCCGCGAGGTTCCTGCTGAGCCACTGCAGGGTGTCCGGGATCATCTTCTTGAAGTCGCTGGTCAGGTGCTTGCCGCCGGGCTGCTCGTAGTACTCGACGGTGAGCGGCGGCGCGGCCTTCGCGATCCAGGCCTTGACCAGCCTCATCTCGTACGCGTTGGCGCCGCCGGCGGTGGCCAGCATCCGCACGTCGGCCTTGCCCTGGGCGACCAGCAGGTCGGGGCTGTTGGCCTGGCGCTCGGCCTCGTGGCCCTTCCAGAGCGGCGAGTCCGGGTTGAAGTAGCCGTCGATCGGAACGGCGGCCTTGAACCGGTCCGGGTACTGGAGGGCGAGCTTGGCACTGCAGAACGCCCCGGTGGAGGCGCCCATCAGGCCCCAGCCGTCGCGGCCCTTCACGGTGCGGAAGTTGGCACGGACGAAGTCGGGGACGTCCTCGGCCATCCAGGTGCCCATCTTCGGCTGGCCCGGGATGTCCGCGCACTCCAGGGCCTTGGCCTCGTTGGATTCGAGGTTCTGCACCGGCATGATCATGATGAACGGGTGCGCCTTGCCCTGCTTGGCGAGGTCGGCGTCGATCTCCTGGATCGGCAGCTGGTTGTCGGTCCAGGTGTTGTAGCCGGCGCTCTGGCCGCCCGCGTACAGGGTGAGCACCGGGAAGCCGGTCCTCGCGTACTCGGGGTCGTTGTACTCCGGCGGCAGCCAGACCCAGACCTTGCCGGTGACCCCGGACTTGGGTCCGGCCAGTGTGGTCATCATGATCTGGCCGGCGGCGGTGTCCCTGGCCTTGCTGAACGCCGCCTGCGGACCGGTGGGCATCAGCACCTTGCCGGAAGGCGCGGGCGGGGCGGTCGTCGGCGGGGCGGTCGTGGCCGTGGCCGGGGCCGGGGCCGTTGTCACCGGGGCAGTCGTCGCGGGGGCGGACGTCGCCGGGGCCTCGGGCGCGGACGGCGCCGCCGAGCCCGTCGCGCCCTTGGCCGCCGCCGCATCCCCCGACGTCCCCGCGCTCCCGGCGTCCTTGCTCCCGCAGGCCGCCAACGCGGCGGCCAGGATGACGACGGTGGCGCCGGTCAGCACGGCGCGAAAACGGGAGGACTGCGGCTGCACGGTGAGAACTCTCCGACCGGTGTCACGCCCGCTCCCACGGAGCCGGGCGGTGGCCCCCGGGTGGGGCCGGACAGACCAGGGGCCCGACCACGTGCGGAACCCCCGGAATCCGACGCGCCGCCCTCACAGCGGCCACGCCGTCCTGCGATCCTATGACGTCCCCCACCGCCCCCCGGTTGCGCCTTGGCCAGCACGTATCCAATGTTTGCCCCCGATCGGGCAAAGCCCCCCGACCACCCCTCCCACCCGGCGGGCCCCCACCCCCGCCACCCGTCGGGGGTCCCCCGGCGAAGGGGTGGGCTGGCTGCGGGGGGCCGGCGCTGACATCGTTGTGCGGATCGAGCAGACCGTCGGAGACCTCAGGAGCCTGACATGTTGGAACGCGTCGCCGTCGTCACCGGTGCCGGCAGTGGGATCGGGCGGGCGGTGGCGGTCGAGCTCGCCGCCGGGGGGTGGCGGCTGGTGCTGGCGGGGCGGCGGGAGGAGGCTCTGCGGGAGACCGGACGGTTGAGCGGGGCGGAGGCGGTTCCGGTGCCGACGGACGTCACCGACGCGCAGGCCGTGGACGCGCTGTTCGAGGCCGCCGTGGAGCGGTTCGGGCGGGTGGACCTGCTGTTCAACAACGCCGGGACGTTCGGCCCCTCCGGCACCGTGGACGAATTGGACGTCGACGCGTGGCGGTCGGCGGTCGACCTCAATCTCACCGGGACGTTCCTCTGCGCCCGTGCCGCGTTCCGGCAGATGCGGGCGCAGCAGCCGCAGGGTGGCCGGATCATCAACAACGGGTCGATCTCCGCGCACGCCCCACGTCCCCGTTCGGCCGCGTACACCGCGACCAAGCACGCCGTCACGGGGCTGACCAAGTCACTGTCGTTGGACGGCCGTCCGTACCGGATCGCCTGCGGGCAGATCGACATCGGCAACGCCGCCACCGAGATGACGGCCGCGATGAGCAGCGGTGTGCCGCAGGCGGACGGGCGGATCGCGGCGGAACCGACGATGGACGTCGCCGATGTGGCTCGCACGGTGCGGCACATGGCGGAGCTGCCGCTGGAGGCCAATGTGCAGTTCGCGACGGTGATGGCGAGCGCCATGCCGTTCATCGGCCGCGGCTGACCCCGCGCAGGAAGAAGGGGGACCCTCGTCCCGCCGGAGACGAGGGTCCCTGACCAGGAGGCGGCTACGGGCGCCAGGTGTCGTTCAGCGTCACCTTGCCCGAGGCCGGCACGGTGGCGGTCCGGTTGGCGCCGGACTCCCAGGTGACCGCGCCCGAGGCGTCCTTGCGGATGTACTTGTACTCGAAGGCCGTACCGGCGGCCATCGCCACATCGAGCTTCCAGACCGGGTAGGCGGCCGGGGAGAGCGGTAGCGCACTGGCCGTGTTCCAACCGCCGAGAGCGGTACTGCTTCCGACGACGAAGATGTTCTGGCCGAAGACCGTGGTCGCATCGACGGCGAAGGACGCACCGCCGGTCACCGTCGTGCCGCCGCCGGGGGCGCCGACGTACAGGGCGACGGCGTCGCCCGCGCCGACGGTGGCGGTGAAGCGGCCGTCCGCGCCGACCGGGTAGGACGGGCCGGTGCAGCCGCCGGGCGCCGGGTCGCCGTGCTGGACGTCGCAGTAGGAGCCGGCCGGCAGCGAGGTCTGGAAGGTGCGGGTGATCGCAGCGCCCTCCCGGTTGATCGCCACGAAGCCCTTGCCGCCGCGCCCGAAGGCGACCGCGTTTCCGCCGTTGGACCACCAGTTGGTCAGCGCGGTGCCGGCCACCGCGTTGCGGAAGCCGACCATGTTGGCCACCTGCCGCCAGGCGTGGGTGCAGTTCCAGCCCTCCTGGTAGCAGGCGTTGACGGTGCCGCCGTTCGGCGGGCCGTCGTCGTGGCCGGTGAAGGCGTAGCCGGAGTGGACGTTGGGCGAGCCGTACGGGTGGGCCAGCATGAAGACGTTGGCCAGGGTGTAGGCCGAGCCGTCCTTGTAGGTGAGGGTGGAGCCGTTGCGCTCGGTGTCCCAGTTGTCGACGAAGGTGCGGGCCCTGCCGGTGGGCAGCAGGCCGCTCCCCCAGCCGGACAGGTCGGCGAGCCGGCCGCCCTGGAAGGCGCTCTTCAGCCAGGTGCCGGAGCGGAACTCGTCGACGTCGCCGGTGTCGGTGTACTCGGCGGGCTGGACCGGCTCGCCGGCGCCGTGGATGACCTCCTGCACCCAGTACGCCCGGGGGTTGGCCGTCCTGGCCTTGATGGCGGCGAGGTCGGTGGCGGCGATGTGCTTGGCGGCGTCGATCCGGTAGCCGTCGACGCCCAGCGAGGCCAGGTCGTCGAGGTAGCGGGCGACGGTCTGCTGGACGTAGGCGCTGCCGGTGTCCAGGTCCGAGAGCTCGACCAGCTCGCAGTTCTGCACGTCGGAGCGGTCGTTGTAGTTGCTGATCGCCGTCCGGCAGGAGTGGAAGTCCCGGTCCTGGTAGTAGCCGGGGTAGGTGTACTTGCCGTAGGCGGTGCCGCCGGTGCCGGTGCCGGAACCGGCGGACATGTGGTTGACCACCGAGTCGGCGATCACCTTGACGCCGGCTGCGTGGCAGGTGTCGATCATGCGCTTGAAGGCCGTCCGGTCGCCGAGGCGTCCGGCGATCCTGTAGCTGACCGGCTGGTAGGAGGTCCACCACTGGCCGCCCTGGATGTGCTCCTGGGGCGGCGAGACCTCGACGAAGCCGTAGCCCTTGGGGCCGAGGGTGTCGGTGCAGGCCTTGGCGACGGAGTCGAAGCGCCACTCGAAGAGCGTCGCCGTGACGTCCTTGCCGTTGCCCGGCGGGACGGCCCGGGCTTCGGGAGCTGCGGCGCCGAGGGCGGCGGTGAGGGAGAGCGCGAGGGCCGCCGAGGCGGTGAGCGCGCCGGCTGCGCGGGCAGGGGTGACCACGTTGCCTCCTGTGGGGGTGGCCGGGGCGGGGTGGGCCGGGAACCGCATGGAAATCTTGCTGAAACTTGCAGCGCTGAACCTAGGGGCCTGACAGAAACCCGTCAATACCCCGCGCGGACCCCGCACCGGCCTCCGCGGCCCCCGCACAGACCTCCGCGCACGACAACAGGGCCCGGCGGTCGCACCCGCCGGGCCCTGCCCCTGTCTCACCTGGTTTCCGCCGGCGTCACCGGCGCCGGGTCAGCTCGTGGCGATCGAGGTGTCGTCGATGACGAAGCTGGTCTGCAGCGAGGCGTCCTCGGTGCCGGTGAACTTGAGGGTCACCGTCTGGCCCGCGTACGCCGACAGGTCGAAGGTCCGCAGCTGGTAGCCGGCGGCCGCGTCGGCGTTCGAGTAGGTCTTCAGCGTGGTGCCGTTGGCCTGGACCGTCAGCCGGTCGTACACCGTCGAGCCGGACTCACCGGTGTCGATGTGCAGGTAGAAGCTCAGCGTCGCCCTGCAGCCCGCCGGGACGGTCACCGTCTGGGACAGCGAGTCGGTGTGGGTCGAGCCGTAGCCGTTCAGCCAGGCCTTCCACGAACCGCCGTGCGGCGCCTGCGAGGAGGAGTTGTCGACCACGCCGCTGGAGGCGGTCCACGGCGAGGCCGTGCCCGTCTCGAAGCCCGCGTTGCCGAGCAGCTGCGCCGGGGTGCAGGTGCTGCTGGAGTCGGTGATCGTCCAGGTGAAGCTCGCCGTGCCGGTCTTGCCCGCCGAGTCCTTGGCCGTCACGGTGACGTTGGAGGTGCCGAGGGTGGTCGGGGTGCCGGTGACCACGCCGGTGGAGGCGTTGATCGACAGGCCGGCCGGCAGGCCGGTGGCCGAGTAGGTCAGCGGGGCGGCGCCGCCGCTCGCCTTGATGGCCAGGTTGACCGCGGTGCCGGTCTTGGTGCTCTGGTTGCCCGGGTTGGTGACGGTGACGCCGCCCGGGTTCGGGGGCACGGTGCCGACGTTGACGCCGGCCCACGCGGTGCCGACCGCGATCACCTCGGGGCTGCCCGCGCCGTAGAGGTCCCTGGCGGCGTTCTCCGTCGCGGTGCGCGCCGCGGCGAAGTTGGTGGTGGAGGTCATGTACGAGGTCAGCGCCTTGTACCAGATCTGCAGCGCCTTGGCCTGGCCGATGCCGGTGACGGTGACGTTGTTGGCGGTCGGGCTGTTGTAGCTGACGCCGTTGATCACCTTGGCGCCGCTGCCCTCGGCCAGCAGGTAGAAGAAGTGGTTGGCGACACCGGACGAGTAGTGCACGTCCAGGTTGCCGACGCCCGAGTACCAGGAGTCGGCCGAGCGGCCGTCCTTGGAGGGCTTGTCCATGTAGCGCAGCGGCGTGCCGTTGCCGTTGATGTCGATGAGCTCGCCGACCAGGTAGTCCGGGTTGTCCTTCGCCAGGTTGGCGTAGAACTCGACCGCGTTGCCGAAGATGTCCGAGGTGGCCTCGTTGAGGCCGCCGGACTCGCCGGAGTAGTTGAGGTCGGCGGTGGCGGAGGTGACGCCGTGGCTCATCTCGTGGCCGGCCACGTCGAGTTCGGTCAGCGGGTGGGTGTCGCCGTCGCCGTCGCCGTAGGTCATGCAGAAGCAGCTGTCGTCCCAGAAGGCGTTGACGTAGCCGGTGTCGTAGTGGACGCGGCTGAAGGCGCCGACCCCGTCGTTGCGGATGCCGCTGCGGCCGAAGGTGTTCTTGTAGAAGTCCCAGGTGGCGGCGGCGCCGTACTGGGCGTCGACGGCGGCGGACTCGCGGTTGGTGGCCGAGCCGTTGCCCCAGGTGTCGCTGGACTTGGAGAACAGCGTGCCGTTGCCGGTGGTCCGGTTGCCCATGTCGGTGGTGTACTGGCCGCCGCGGGTGCCGTCCTTGAGCTGGAACGAGGATCCGCTCTGGGTGGTGGTCAGCGGCACGGTGCCGACGAAGACGCCGTTGCCGGTACCGGTCTTGACGCTCTCGACCTTGCTCAGCACGGCACCGGTGGTGGCGTCGGTGACGACCTTGAGGCGGCTCGGGGTGCCGTTCTCCTGCTTGCCGGAGACGACGGTCTCCCAGGCGAGCTTCGGGGTGCCCTCGGCGGCCCAGACGACCAGGCGCGGGGCGGTGTCGAGCGCGGAGCCGGCCTCGGCGGCCAGCGCGGCGGCCTGGGCGTTCGGCGCGGCGAGCTTCGGCGTGGTGTTCACGCCGCTCAGCACGGCCTCGCTGGCCTTGGTCACGCCCGTGGTGGCGCCGGTGGCGTCCTGGTGGACGATCAGGTCGCCGCCGAGCACCGGCAGGCCGGCGTAGGTGCGCTGGTAGCGCAGGTGGCGGGCGCCGTTGGCGTCCTGGACGACGTCCTTGGTGACCAGCTTCTCGTCGCCGGTCAGGCCCAGGGTCTGGGCGAGGCCGACGGTCTGCTGGTTCGCGGAGGCGATCAGCTCGGCCCGGCTCGCCTGCTGCGCGGCGACGGCCGCCGGTGCGTCAGGGGTGGCCGCCTGCGCGATGACCGGGATGCCGGTCACCAGCAGCGCGGTGGTAGCGGCCATGACAACCGCTGCCTTCCGGGCGTGGGCGTAACGGGACATGCGGACTCCTTTTCCGACCGCCGCGGGGTTCGCGGCGGTGGACAGAACCTGGCCGCGGGGTTGCGACTCAGTGGGGGCCCCCGCCGCCGATACGCGGCGCGGGTGCGGTTGCGGAGCGAGGTGGTCGAGCGGTTTCCGGCAGGGGACGCGCTGTTCCTCACCTGGGACAGCTGCACCGGGGGGTGGGGCCCCCTCGTCTGCAGCCGGAGGAATCGTGGCAGCAAACGAGCCGTTAATGACAGATGCATGCCATTGATTGGCCGATTAGCTACCGGCCCGTACATCCGTCAGGAGCGTGGCGGCGTTACGCCGATGAGTACTTCTGGAAATCGTTTTCATCCCTGCCGGGAAGGTTTGGCCGCCCCCCGCGGGCACTGACCAGCGCTCAGGAGGCGCGTTCGGTCCGGGCGGTGCGGGACGGCGCCGGACGGACGCGGCACCTCACCTTTCCAGCCGTGCCAGGGGCGGTTTTCGGACAACCCCATACATTGAATGGAACCGGAAGCGGCTTGAAACCGTTCGGG